>CAZXVN010000561.1:0-17749 GCA_964643945.1 uncultured Lentisphaeraceae bacterium
AGGCCGCTGGTGCCGACGCCCGCGAAAGCCACGACGTTGACGGTGGCGCCCCCACCGTTGCCGAAGCCGAGCAGTTGGACGTAGTTCTTGCCGGCTGAAATCAGGGCCGCGCCGTCGGTTCCGGTGGTCACGCCGGTGACACCGGTGACGTTGCCTGCGCCGGAAAGGCCGGCGACGGCCTGGTTGGCAAGTCCGATCTCCCAAGTCGCACCGAAGGCGACGGTCACGGGGCCCGAACCGATCGAATTGGATGCACGGGTCCTCAATGTTCCGCCGTTGACTGCGGTGCCCCCCGTATAGGTGTTCGTGCCGGAGAGCGTCAGCGTGCCGGCCCCCTGCTTGGTCAAACCGCCGCTGCCCCCCTGTTTAAGACTCACCGGAATGCCAATGTTGTAGCCATTGGAATCGAAGATGGCCCCTGCATTGCCGACCAAAGCCGAGTAGGTTGCGTTGTAATCCATGCTGACCGTCACAAAGATGTCGTTGTCTTGCGTGGGCTTGACGATCGTCCCGTTAAAGGTCAGACGCGCCGTCCCCATAGCGCCGCCCACGAATTCAGACGCCTGAATGCTCTTGGTGACAAGCGTGCCGCCATTCAGGTTGAGCGACCACGCCCCGGTATTACCGTTCACGCCGCCGGAGGCCGTGACCACCGCGCTGTCCTGGATTGTCAGCGTACCCCAATCTGCGCTGGAAATTCCAGCAATGTTGCCACCGATCTGCCCGCCCGCATTGACCGCACTCGATCCGCCGATAACCAGGGCCCAGCGTCCGACACCGATGTTGCCGACGGTACTCAGCGTCAGGTTGTCGAAAATTGTGGGCGCTGACACCCCGGCCCCCGAGCCGTTGCCGCTGTCGCCCTGCACCAGGAACGCATCTGTTGTAAGCGAGCCGCCAACGCCGTTGGAGAAGGTGTAGTTGGCGTTGTTGCCGTTGTTGCCGACCTTCACATCAACAGCGTTGCGGGGGCCGCAGACCGTAATCGACGTGGCTCCGCTCTGGTTGGTGAAACCGGCGCGATTTTCGTCCTGCCACACCGTGCCGGCACCGGACCAGTTGGCCGTGGCAACATCCCACGCGCCATCGCCGGCGTTCCAGCTATACGTGGCCTCGGACCCTGTGCTGGCCAGCAATACGCCTGCTCCGGTAAACTGGGACGAAGTAAACCTGGCTCCGCTTCCGTCCGCGCCCCAGGTGCCGCTGCGCTGCAACACGCCGCCAAGAGTCAGCGAATTGACCGTGTTCGTGCCGCTGAAGCTCAGCGCCATGAACGCCTCGGAGGCGACCGACACATCCGTCGCGGAGGGCAACACCGTTTTGCCGGTCACGGCCAAGGTGCCCGCAGTGACCGTGGTGTCGCCGTTGTAGGTGTTGACGCCGCTGAGCGTCAGGGTTCCGGTGCCAGACTTGGTCAACCCACCATCCGTCGCCGGTCCGGACGAATCGTGAATCAGTTTTGAGTTAATGGCGATGTCATGTACGCCCGAATCGATCTTCGCGCCGCCGCTGTTGACCCAGGCCCGGCCACCTTGATTGATCTGCAGGAAATCCGCGTTAGACGCCGAGGCGATCAATGTCCCGCCGTTGAAGGTCAGATGAGCCTCTCTGCCCCCCCAGTTGCCGTCAATCGCCCGGAGGACGGGTGTCGTGAGGCTGCCGCCGTTCAAAAAGATGTTCCACACATGGTCATAACTGTCCACGCCGAGGGTGGCCGTGACCGCCGCAGTGTCCTCGATTGTCAGCGCACCCCAGTCGGCACTAATGATGCCGGCCGTGTCCCAGGTGATCTTGCCGCCCACGCTGACAGTGCTGGCGCCTTTGATCACCAGCATCCAGCGTCCGATGCCGAGGTTGCCGGTGGTGGTCAGCGTCACGTTGTCAAGTACCGTGGGAGTCGTCCATCCGGTTCCCCCACCGAGACTGCTGTCGCCCTGCACAACGAATGAGGCGACCGAAAGCGAGCCCCCCGTCCCGTTGCAAAACGTGTAGTTGGCGTTGATGCTGTTGTTGCCGACCTTCACCGCGCCGGCCGTGCGCGCGCCGTCGACCGTCACCGTCGTGGCTGACGGCGTGTTGTTGAAGACGGCCTCGTTGCCGCTGCCGTCCACCCAGACCGTACCGTCCCCGCTCCAGTTCGCGGAGGAATCGTTCCACGCCGCGCTGCCGACGTTCCAACTGAACGTCCCGGCCGTCGCCGTCCCTGCCCATGCTGCGACAGCCAAAAGGAACAACCGCGCCGCGCCGGTCACCCACGGCCGCACACTAAACAGAAGCGAATCACTTCTTGTCTTCATACCCATTCTCCATATTACGGCCCATCCTTGTTCGTCCCTCATGCCGACACCCGTCGGCATATACAGGAACCAACCGTGCGCCGCCTGGGCCTTGTAGGCGCGATCTGTTGAATCCTGAAAATGCGATGCTTACTCGTAAATTGGCTAATTCTTGCTTGAAGCGCGAACTCCGGTCTGCCTCTCCAGCCAGGGCGTGACTTTCTCGACCCAGCGTGAGGCGTGCTCGCGCAGCCCCTTGCCGTTGAAGTGCACCCCGTCGCGATATCCTTCACGCAGCGCGTCCGTGTCGGGCCCTTCCAACGCGACCCCGGTGTCCCAGAGTTTCTTCATCGCCGCGCGGAATTCGGCGTCCGAGGCGTCCTTCTCGCTGTGATAGGTGGTTTGGGCCGTGAACCAGGGCACTTCCCAGCCGGCCTTTTCCCGTGAAGCGCGGATCAGGAGGCCCATGAACTCGAAGTACTGGTCGCCCGTGATCTGCCGGTCCGCGGGGTAACCGTTACGCGCCTGGCCGGCATCGCTCTCTCCCTGGTGCCAGAGCACCGCGCGGAAGCCCTTGGGCCCGAGGCTGGCGAAGCGCTGGACCAAGCGGTTGAAAAGACCGCCGTCGCTTTCCCATTCCCCTGGGCCGACCGGCCTCATGCCGCCCGTGGTGGGCTCCTGCTTCACGCGCGCCCCTTGCGGCAGCCACTGCCGAACGCTCGTGCCGCCGGCGGCCACGCCGACGACGCCGACGGGCACGTGGAACCGCTCGCTCATCGCGTCACCGAAGGCCGGCATGAAGCTGCCGCCGCCGCCGTCCGCGCCCTGCTGGGGATCGTTCGCGACCGCCCACTTCTCCCCGTTGAAGGAAGAGACATCGCCGGTCTTCACGGTCTGCTTCTCCGAGCCGAAATTCCCCGCGTTCGACTGCCCCGCGACAATGAAGACTTCGCCGATGCCCACATGCGCGACCGCGGCTTCGACCGCGGTTTGAGCGGCGCCGGTCCCGCGCACTTCCAGACGGTACCAGCCGCCGGCGGGCGCTTTGACCGTGAAATCGAAAGCCCCTTCCTTGACCGGCGACGGAAAGTCGTGCCAGGCTTCATCCGCCGACCCTGCCAGCGGCTTGCCAAGCAGCCGATACTGCCACTTCTCTGCGGGAAAAGAGGTCTTGCCTTGCAGGTGAAGGCTGCCTTCTGCGGCCGTTTGGCGCTGCACCACCTGATAGTCGAGGGGACTGCGAAGGACAAGCGCCTCATCGGCCGCCTGCGCGGAAAAGCCTGACAGCAGCACGGCGACCACCGCCAATGCCTCCAGTAAGAGCGCTGACCGTCTCATAACACGGCAGGCCGTCTTGAGCACCTGTCCTTTATTCATTGCGTCTCTCCTGGTTGTCGAACCTTTGCGAGCCGCACCGGACGGCGTCTCCAAGCCCTTGGAAGTGCCAGCACCCGAATATTTCTGGCCACGAATTGTTCGATTGCTGTTAAATTTAAATCATATGGCTGAATTTGCCAATACGCATAAAGATGCGTATGGGAGCATGGCTCCTCAGCGGTTCGCCAGATATTTGGCCACCGCCTCGCCGCGGGAATGCACATGCAGCTTATGGTAGATGTTGCGCACGTTCATCCGGACGGTGTCGATGCTGAGAGAGAGCAGGTCGGCGACCTCCTTGTAGCTCGCGCCGCTGGCCAGCTTTTCAAGGACTTGCGCCTCACGCGGGGAAAGCGCCTCGAGCGCAGAAGCCCGCGTGCCCATATGGTTGAAATACTGCACCACCTTGCGGGCGATATGGTCGCTCATGGGAGCGCCCCCCTCCTGTACCTGACGGATCGCCTCCAGCAATTCGACCATGGGGGTGCGCTTGAGCAGATAGCCGCGCGCACCGGCCAGCAGCGAATTGAAAATGCTCTCGCTCTCCTCGTAGACCGTGAGCATGAGGAACTGAACCTCCGGACACAGCTCCTTCAGCCGCCGCACACACTGGACACCGTCCATGCCCGGCAGGTTGATGTCCATCAGCACGACATCGGGGCTCAACGCGGGTATCGCCTCCAGAGCAGCCTCTGCCGTAGCGAAAGCCCCCAGACATGAAAACCCCAGTGTAGTCCCGATTTCACGGGCGAGGTTGTTGCGAATCCATGCGTCATCCTCGACGATCGCCACCCGGATGACAGCAGGCGGAGCATCCTGACGCGCGGAGCGGGGCAGCCGCTTGGCAGCTTCTTCAGTAACTGACATTCGCTCAGTATGGCGTTTCATGGCGTTGCCTTCAACACGCATAAACATGCGTATGCCTCACGTCAGAGGAATCTCGAGGATCACCCGGGTTCCCTTCCCGGGAGCGCTCTCCACCCGGCAGCAGCCGCCGACTGACTCCATCCTCTGCCGCATGTTCTCCAGGCCGTCGGCCTCAGCCTGGACGGTTCCCGGCGAGAACCCGCAGCCGTCATCCTCCACCGTCATCGCGGCACGGCCAGGCCCCAACGCCAGCGCCAACCGGACGCGCTGGGGATGCCCGTGCTTGACGGCGTTGTTCAGGGCCTCTTTGAAGGCCATGAAGAGATTGTGGCGGATCTCCCCGGAGAGAGGTGCGACCGGCAGGTCAACGGGCAGATCGAGCGAGTATGAAATCTGCGCGGGACGCAGAAATTCACGGGTATAGTGAATGAGGTAGTTGATGGAGTTCTCCAGCGTGTCATTCCGCGGGTTGATGGCCCATACGATTTCATCCATGGACAGAACGGTTTCTCGCGTGGTTTCGGCAACCCCTTGAACTAGCGGCAGGCACGCCGCAGTCAACCCGGGCTCGCGCCTCAACATCTCGTTTTGCAAGCCGATCTTGGTCAGTTTGGCGCCGACCCGGTCATGAATGTCCCGGGCAATGCGCAGCCGCTCCGCCTCCAGCGTACGCTCTCGCTCGACCTGCGCGAGCCGACGCCGCATCCGCCTGCGGCCCAGACGCCAGATCCCCGTACCCAACGCCAGCGCCAGCCACGCGACGCCTGCCGCCTGCACGCTCCGCCGCTGCCACCAGAGGGGCAGCATGCGGATGACCGGCGCTTGAACGAGATCGGCCACTTGCCCGTCCCGCGTCATTGTCTGAAGGCTGAAGGGATAGCTGGCGGGCGGCAGTTTTTCAAAGACGGCCTCGCGCGACGCCGTCCACGGCCTCCAAGCGGAGAACTCGTCGCCCAGACGGTAACGGAACAGCACCGTCCGCCCCTCAGTCGGATTGGAGGCCAGATAACGGACCGTCACGACATGCGTGCCGGCGGGCACGGTCACCACAGGCGGAAAGCCCGGCTGCGGGTCGAAGGGGTTCTTCTGCCACACCGCAAGCCCGTCCGCCAACACCTCGTCAAGGAGCGGCGCCACGGGAGCATCCGTAGGGGTCAGGCGCTGCGGGTCGACCACGGCCAAGCCGTCCCGAGTGGGGAATAGCAGGCGGCCGTCTCTCAAGCGGCACCCCGCATTGCCGAAGCCGCCCGAGCAGGCCTCGCTGTCCAACCCGTCTTCGCGCCCGAACCAGTTCACTTTTCCGGGAACGGCCGAGGAATCGATGCGCGCGATGCCGTTCAGGGTGCCGATCCACAGTGCGCCAGAAGCGTCCTCAAGAATCTGTACCACCGTGCCGAGCCTCTGTGCGTCTGACGGATGCCACACGCCGTCATCGCCCCGGCACGCCAGACCGTGCGGCCCGCCTGCCCAGAGCCTTCCTTTGGAGTCCACACACAGCGCGCGGACATCCGCGAACGGCGCCAAACAATCCGCCCGTGGCTCAATCGCACAGGTACCATCCGGTGCCACGGAGAGCACCCCTTGCCAGTCGCTGGCCACCCATAGCACCCCATCTGCCGTGCATGCGAGTGCATTCACCGCATACTGTTCCGAGCCAGATGCCCAATCGAGTTCTACCCCTTGAGCCCTCTCGAACATCAACCCGCGCTGGGTGCCCACCCAGATCCGTCCAGCGGGTTCTGCCAGCAGAGACCTGACCCCGTAGTCCATGCAGGGCACATTTTTACCTGGATATATCATCTCCGCCACGCCGTTGTGATAACGGAGCAGGCTGCCGCCTGACGGACCGAGCAGCAGATTGCCCTTCGCGTCCTCGGCGACAGCCAGCACGGTGGCCTTGTTGTACAACTTCGGAACGGCCAAGCGTTCGAGCCGTTCGAGTGTGCCGCTCCAGAGTCCCGCATTCGCAATGCCCGCGTAGAGCATTCCGTCCTGACGCTCATAGACGGCCGAGAAGGTTTGGACCGCCGGCCCGTCCGGCGCACGCACCATCGTGATCCGCCGCTCGCGCAGACACAGGAGCCCGCCGCCCTCCAGTCCGGCCCAGATCTCACCCTCACGCCCGACATGCAGCGCGATCACACCCGAAGGCGCGAGTCCGCCCGGCTCCAGGCGGCCCCAGGCGCGTCTGTCCCACCGGAACAGCCCGTCCGCTGTGCCGACCCACAGTTCAGAGCCGTTACGCTCCGCCATCACCTCCACGCCCATGCGTGCAGGCCACTCCCCGACTGGTTTCGGCAATGTCTCCCATACACCGTCCCGTAAGACGTAGAAGCGGTCCGGATGTCCATACAACCAAACCTGCCCGGACGCGCCGACGCAGACCCGCTCGAAA
The DNA here is from genome assembly GCA_964643945.1 of uncultured Lentisphaeraceae bacterium. GTDB lineage: Bacteria > Verrucomicrobiota > Kiritimatiellia > RFP12 > UBA1067 > JAHFSX01. The sequence continues at coordinate 6,916 of CAZXVN010000561.1, forward strand.
TTAGCCTCATCAGAAGCCGGGGGAACAGCCACTTGGGAGAAGCCCCCTTTGGAGAAACGATACAAGCCGGTTGTCGCCGTGACCCAGATGTTGCTGCCGGAGACATCCGCCGCGGCCCAGGTGTTATTCAACATCTCCTCTGGACCACGAAAGAAAACCTGTTCCCCTCCTGTTCCGAGTAACAGTCCCAAACGCGTAAGCTTCCAGACACCGTCATGTGTCGTAAAGAACATCACAATGCCACCCTGATTCGCGTAGTCGAAGACCGCGTCTTGCTCCCACCTGCCGTTCTTGAACCACCGTCTCATCTGATCGATCTCCATGAAGAGACGTCCGTCCGGTGTCATCTCGAAAGCCTTGATCATTTTCCCTTTGTCAGGATGATCCGCAAGCGCCGCAGGAGTGGTGACGAACCGCGCGCCGTCGAAACGCCAGATCTCGGAACCGGACACCCCCCACAGCAGACCGTCCGGGCCATACCCCATATCCTTGACCGAGTTGCCGGGCAGACCGTCGCCCACCGTCCATCGCTGCACGGTGAAAGCCCGCTCCAGCGGCTCCAAGGCGCCCTGCAGCAGGCACAGGGGAACGAGGGCCATCCCCGCCAGAAACACCCCGCACCGTCTGTTGCTTCCCATCGCCATGGTGCATCATCTTACCCCACGACCTGTCACTTGGCGAGAGGAACAGGGCCGACGCATCAAAAAGGGCTACAGCCGATGCGGTGTTGTGCGGGGAATTCATGTGAGCAGAGCGAAAAAATGGGGAGGGGCGGTCTCTCGCCTGGGAGCGCAGGCGTCCCGCCTGCTCCGGCCCGCGTGTGTCGGCCGTCATCTGACGCTTCGCTTGCAGGCGAGACGCCTGCGCTCCCAGGCTGCTTGCTCCGAATTCGGCACCAAACAAACGATTCCGTGACGAATATCCCAAATTTTGATGCGTCGGCCCTGGCGAGAGGGATAAGTTTCCCGCCACATGGGTGCGATTCTACATGGTAATTTTCAACCTAAAAGGAGCAGTTCAACTGCTCCGCAGTTGAGAACGATAATCGTAGATCCTTTTCATGAGTCAGATGCAGCCATACCGCTTCACCGTTCTTATGACACCGATTGGGTGGATGTGTCAGACCGCTTCGCCACACTTGATCTCACTCTTAGTCGGTTACGCTTAGTCGGCAACTGCCTGTGGAGCAGAGACTAAGCAGTTGGACTAAGCGTATCCGACGAAATGTGGGACTAAGTGTAAACGACGAAGTCTTCTGTGTTCCCGACCTAACGGCTCTTTTTAGGAGTGAACGTGATTTCTTCCGTGCCGCCCTTGCCGTTATCGGTCATCACAGCGAAGTCGCGCAGACTGCTCACTGCGTCGGCACCGGGCTTTATTAGCGCGGCCTCAACCTGATAGTTCCCGGTTTTCGCAGGAATGCCGATTGTGAACGACAGCGTGCTGTCACCCAGCGGGGCGATGTCACACTTCTGCGTCTTCTCCTCGATGGTTTTACCTTCGCAGATGAGCCGGAAACGGACCGCCCCCTTCCAGCTCTCATCTAAATCATTGATGACCACGACGGGAAAGTCCTTCTGTTTGCCGGGCGGATAGCTCTCCGCCCAGGCATCAATCATCAATCCGACAGGCGCAAAGGACACGCGGACATATTTGCAGAATTCCGGCTCCCAGGTCAGCTTCTCGAGATCGGCCCAGTGATCGCTGGTCTGGCCGTCAGGCCGCGAGTAGCCGAGCGCGGTGAAATGCATGACCGCGGCCGCCTTGCGATGGCAGCGCCAGAATTCTGTTTCCGCGGCCATGTATCGCGCATAGAGGTGACGTCTCTCCTCCGTGGTTGAGTTTTCACCCAGAAGATTCTTGTAGAGTTCCCGGGTCAGTGTCGTCGGCGTGCCGTCGCGGTTCAGCCAGAGCCAGGCGTATTCGTTGATCACAACCGCATTCGTGCCCTTGTAGTGCGCCACGTTTCCGATCATGGCCGGATCGGCCTTCTCCAGATCGGAGAGCTTGAATTTCGGATTGATGAAATGGTAGGGATGCGACTCGATGCAGTCGCCCGGGTCCTGCGGCGGCTGCCAGCCGTTGTCCCAGGGCCGGTTGGACATGTCCAGGCCGCGCACCTTGGTGAAGGCCTTGGCCACGTCGGGCGAGCGGGTCTCGTTGCACGCGTCCCAGATCACCACGCAGGGGTGGTTCCAGCGCTCCTGCATCCACTCGCGATACTCTCCGGCCAGCCAGTCCACATCATACTCGCCCATCTTGCCGCCCTCCATGTTCCAGATGGGGAACTCATCCTGGATGAGGATGCCCTCCTCGTCGGCGATCCGGTACCAGAACTCGGGCGGGAACCCGATACAGTAGCGCAGGCAGTTCCAATGCATGTCCTTCACGCGGCGGTGCAGCGTCCGCACCCACTCTTCGTTCCACGGCAGCGTCCCGCACTCGGGATCCTCGAAAAACCGGTAGAGCGTGATGTTGCTGCCCCGCATGAAATACGGCTTGCCGTTGAGCATGGCCCGGCCTGTTGCCGGGTCGAACCTAAACGTGCGCATGCCGAAGCGCGTCTGGAACTCATCGCCGGACGTCCGTACGGTCAGTGCATAGAGGAACGGTTCCTCCGGCGACCACCAGCGGCAACCGGAGATCGGCACGTCAACGTCAAGCGTTTGCTCTGCCGCCGCGGTCAACCGCGCAGAGACTTTGCCGGCGACTTTACCCGACTTGGCCTCGCGGACTTCAACCGTCAGATCGCCCTCTGCCGCGCCGTTGAGCCAGACCCGCACCTTGGCCTGTTGTTTCGACAGGTCCGGCGCGACCTGCACGTTGACGATGTGGGGCACGCCGCTGAGGACCAGCTCAACCGAATCGAAGATGCCCGGAATATAGCGCCTCTTTTCGTAATCGAAACCCGAGGGCGCATTGGTAGGCACCACGTTGCGGTCCGCGCCGATGCGGATGAGTATCTCGTTCTCGCCGGTCTTCAGCGCCGCCCGGGCATCGAACAAGCCGGCGGTGAAACAAGCCGGGTGGTCGCCAAGCGGCTTGCCGTTCAGGATCACCCGGCTGCCAAACATCACCTTGGCAACCTTGAGCGTCGCCGCGGCTGGGACCGGCCCGGCAAGGGTGAACGTGCGGCGATACCAGAAGGCATCCCGTCTCGGATCCTTCTGGAAAAACTTGTCGAGGTGCGTGAGGCTCGGGCCCGGCCCGACAAAGGCTGGCTGCGCCATATCCACCAACCCTGGAACAGGAACTGTCCGCCCGAACTCACCCGGTGCCTTGTCCATCCCGCCCTCGGCGATCTGCCAGGTCCCATCAAGCGAAATCGTCTTCCGCAGCTCAGGCTGAACATCTGCCCCCGATACGGGCAGGCTCACCCGTAGTACAAGCGCCATCATAACGAACAAGCCAGAATCCCAGCTTCTCATAATGCACCTCTTTCTAATGATCAAATTATAATCCAACAGGTACCCCATGCACAAGACTGGAGGGGCGATCAGGTTGATACGGCCCATGTCACTTTATTGGCACACCCCCTGATACGGCAGGCACCGCGATACCGCTAACGCTAAGCACCTGTTTTGCGCCGTACTGTTTTTTGCCGGTGCGGATCGCCTCGCGGTTGCGCCATATACTTGGGATAGCCGGCACGTGAACAACTTTGCCGCACCGCTTACTTCTTCAGAAGTTTCAGCATGGCGTTGCCTCATCTTGCTCTTCTTTTACCTCACGTAGGAATAGGCCCAGTAGTAGTACTCGTTGATGAGACCTGCGTCCGCGGGCTTGACGCCGAGCGACCCTTTAGCGACCAGTTTGATATCGAGCGCCTTCTTGCCCCTCGTCAAGGCCGCCGGAATCTCGAACTCGATATCCCTGAACTGCGACGGCATGGTCCCGTTCTCCCAAGAAGGCACTTCCTGTTTATCCTTGGCAAAGCGCTCTTTCACCAAAGCCTTGTATGGGGCATGGTCGTAGTTGAGCACGATGTTGGCGCCCTGGTCGAACCAGGTCCCGGCAAGTTTCCCGTCAACGTAAACCTCAGCCTCCTGGTGATACGCCATCTGGTTGGTCCGCCTGCGCAGGCGCACGCCGTCATTGTCCTTATTGACCTTGACCGTGAAACGTGAGCCCTTGTCGGTCCAGCGCCCTTCGTCTGGGATCAGCCCGCAATGATTGCCCTCGTACCCGGCTTTGTCGGCCTGCAGCCGCGCCCGTTCCTTCGCGCCCTCTGCACGGTACGCGTGCGCCGACTCGGATGCCGGTTTCCCGACATCCAGCTCGTCCGTCAACACCAGAAACTTTTTCGGCGTGTGATAGTAGTAGACGGCGCTGAGAAACGTGCCGTCCCGGTCATGGGTGAACCCATGGGCATGATCCTGCGTACACCGGATCGAACTCTGGAAGGGCACATAGTCGAGGATGTGGAACCGGTAGCCCGTCCCTCCCGCAAGGCCGCCGCTGAAGGCGTTGAAGACTCCGGGGTGGATGCCGTAGGCGTGATTGAAGTAGTCTTCGCCGCCGGTGGTCTCGACAGCCGGCGTTTTGGAGCCGTCCGTGAAGATGCTGAAATTGCCTTCGATGTCCCCGGCGAGCTTCGAGACGCAACCGACGAGGGTTCCCGAGCCTTCCACGTCCAGGTTGGCAAAGTCCGGCTCGCCAGCCTTGACGGGCACGTTGTTGTTGAACTGGACCTTGAACACGCCGGTGGAAGCCTCGGGATAAGGGTTGCGGTCGGACCAGCCGATTTCACACGCCGCCTGCACCGGGGCGTTCTGCCGGTTGACCAGTTCGATCTTCATGGATTTCCAAAAAGGCATCGGGAAATAACAGTACAACTTGCCGTCGTACCCGGCGGGCAGTCCCCGTGCATTGCGCATGTCGATGTTCAGGTAGCCCCCAAAGAACATCGGCACGGGAAGGTCGGCTGTCACCGCGCCGTCCGTGGTGATGCGGATGGAGAACATATCCATGGCTCCGGCGGCCGCCGACGGCATCGCGATCCGGATGCTGCGGACAACCCCTGACTTATTGCAATCGAACAGCGCCACTGACTGCGAAGCACCGAGGGTGACCGCGTTGGTCTTCGCGCAGTTGCCCGGGTCCGCTCCGGGAAACGCGCCGCCGGGCGAGTTGATCTTGGCGCGGAGAGCCTTCAGGTTCTCCTGCGTGATGATCTCGGCGAACCGCCCTTCACGGTAGAGATGAAGCGTGTATTGATACCAGTCCGGGCGCTTGTCGGCAAGAACCGCCTTGAACGTGGAATCGAACGGCAGACAAGGGAAAGCCGACCAGATGCAGCCGTCCTGATTGAACCACAGCAGGTGCGGGGCCTTGCCCGCTTTGAAATAGTCGGCAAACGGCATGTCGTAATCCGGCTTCGCACCCGCGCTCAAAAAGAGTTTCAGGTTGCCACCCGGCCCGCTCAGCCACGCGAACCAGGAATGGACCAGCATGCCCGACACGCCTTTCACGCTCGCCTGCTCATAGCCGTCCGTGTCCTGAAGCGTGTAGTTGGTCCAGTCCATGATCGTGCAGTTCAGCGCGTTCTTGGAGGTGTGCGACCAGATCTTCACACCGGTGCGGATGCTGGGAAGGCTTTCCCACACGACGGCCGGATTTTTTATTGCCGGAAGCCCGCCCGCCTCAGCAGGAGCGTGCTCCGCAGCCGAAACACTCACTCCGCCACCGACAGCAACGGCCATGGCAAGCCCCGACAGAACTCTCATGTTTTTCCGCATCATTCCATTCCTCACCCGTTCACAAAAAAAGGGCCAGGCCCCCTTGCGGATCACCTGACCCTGACTCGGTCAATATCCTCTTAATGTCTCAAGCGCGTCAACAGATCATAATGAGCAGGGGGCGCAGATGTTTCCCTCCTGGTCTTCGATCACGCTGAGGATGGTCTGGTGCGACGTGCTCACTTTCACGAAGTCTGTCCCGTACAGACCCGGGGACAACCGGAACGCACGCGGGCGACACGCTCGCCAGGCACCCGCGTCAGCGGACAAATTCTGCCATCGCGCCAGACCGCCACCCAGCCCGACCGGTGAAACCACAGGCGCCTGCCACAACCGCCTATATGCCGTCCTTCTGTTCATGCCGTTTTCCCAGAATCAACGTTTTTTTTCTATTCCGCCATGATCGCCAGATCGATATATTGACCGCCCCGCGTCTGGCGGGTATGCACGGCGATCGTGTTACCCCCCTTTTTCAGGGCCTTATTCAACTGTTCTGTCACCATGTACAGCTTGTAATAACCGATGAACCCGGTGACCTCAAGAATCTTCTGCCCGTTGATATAGACCTCCGTGTCCTCGTCATGACAGATCACGACTCCGCCGTTCTTCAGATCGCCGCCGGCGTATTCAAACGTGTTCCTGAGATAGATGTCGGCGGTCTTCCATTCAGTCCGGACAACGCCGCCACCCGTGCCGAATCCGGCAAGTCCGGTCCTCCACGAACTGTCGTCAAACCCTTCCTTTTCCCAGCCAGCGGCGGGCTTGTCCGTAACATACTTGTACGGCGTGCTCAGGGCCCCGTCCGGCACGGCCCCAATCAGAACTTTCCACTTTGCAAAGACGACGTCCTGAGAAGGTTGCGGAGCCGAAGGTTCGTTGCGCTCGTATGCCGCCTGGCGCGAAGTGATTTCACGCAGCTTCTTCGCGTCGAACTTCGGCTTGCGATCATAGAAGTACAGCCCGTTCCGTTCCTGTTCGATGTCGGTCAACTGCGTATAGCAGAAACCGAACAGGTTCGGATTGTCGAGCATGGCATCGATGGTGCCCTTGTAGCGCGCATAAAACTCGTCAAGCGTCTTGGGGCCATTCCCGTAACTCCAGCCGCCCTCGGTGGCCCAGCCAATGCCGCCGATCTCGCTGATCATGAACGGAACGCCGCGGTCCGACTGCAAGACCATCTGACCGTTATAACGCGCCGGAGCTGCCGGGCCTTCCGGCACGCCGGCGAAATAATCCAGCCACTTCTTGCGCAATTGGACCGGGTTCGCCGTATAATCATGCGCATCCCTGACTTCAGGATGCGGCAGCGTGTGCATCCAGCCGCTGGCCTCCAGCGCGGGACGCGTCGGGTCGACGGCCTTGGTGATGTTCCAGATCATCTGCTGGAGTTCGCCTGTGCCCTCGAAGTTTTCATTGAAGGCGCACCACCCGACGATGGCGGGATGGCTCCTGTCCCGCAAAAGGATCTCCGTCCATTCGTTTACGACGGCCGCGAAACATTCCCGCTGGTTGCCGTAGCCGGCGTTGGGATACTCGCCCCAGACCAGGTATCCCAGCTTGTCGGCCCAGTACAGGAACCGCGGCTCAAAGACTTTCTGGTGCAGCCGCGCGCCGTTGTAGCCGCAAGCCATGGACATCTCGATGTCCTGCTTGAGAGCCGCGTCAGTTGGCGCCGTCCACAGACCTTCGGGATAGAACCCCTGGTCGAGGATCAGCCGCTGGAAAACCGGCTTGCCGTTGATGAGAATCTTGCGGCCGTCGATCATGATCTTGCGCAGGCCGAAATAACTCTTCAGCTCGTCGATCTTCTGCTTGCCGCTGCACAGCGTGAGCTTCAGGTCATAGAGGAACGGAGCGCCGGGCTCCCAGAGCTTCTTCTCCTTGAGGTTCAGGACCAGTGTATTCTGCCAGGGACCCGTGGCGGTGTCTGCTCCAACCAGTTTTCCGTCGGCAAAAGCTTCCGCCGCAAGTGTCAAATCTTTATCCGAACCGTTGATCTTGGCCGTAATCAACACGCGGGAGTTGTCAGGATCAGGAACGACGGAAACAGCTTCGACAAAGGACGAGCCAACCGCTTCCAGCCATACCGGCTGCCAGATTCCTGTGGTCCGGGTATAGAAACAGCTATAGCTCTGATCGCCGCATTGCTTACCGCAGGGCTGGAGACCTGACCACATATTGTCCAGCACCTTCACGACCACTTCATTTGAACCATCCTTAAGCAATTTGGTGATGTCGTAGCTGAATTCCACATTTTCGCCGATGTGCGTTCCGGCAAGCTGGCCGTTGATGTAAACCCAGGCCTGATAATCAACGCCGCCAAAGTGGATTCTTGTCCGCTTGCCTTTCATGGCTGCCGGCACTTCGAACAGGCGACGGTACCAGACATCCTTCAGCTTCTGAGTGTTGCCCAACCCTATCCCCGACAACTTGCTCTCGGGACAGAACGGGACGAGGATCTTGGCGTTTAGATCCCTCCCATAAGTCAGACCTCGAGACTCCCCATCCGCCGCCTTGTCGATCTCGAACTGCCACTCGCCGTTGAGGGTCATCCAGTTGTCACGAAACATATCCGGCCGCGGATGTTCCGCACGCGGCACTTCTGCTGAAGTAGTCAATCCGCCGGCAATCAGGACGGCAAGAAATGCCGCCAAGCCAGATGCACCTTGCATTCTGTTGATCAGGCACTTCACTTCACTCATCACGCACTCTCCTCTCTTCCAGCAGTATCGCAAAATCGATGTACGGGCCTCAACTCTCCCTACTTGGCGTTGGCGACGCTGATTACAATGTCCTTGGAATCACTGGGCTCGCAAACGACGCGGAAGCCGACGTTAAAGACGCGCTGCCAGCTCGGGTAGGCGAGACGGAATGCGGAGCGCGCCCGTATCGGCCGGTCATAGAAAGAGCCGCCCCGGACCACCTTGAGACCTTGAGGTGAGACGCTGTCGTGTTTGTCCTCGACGTACGGATAGGGCCTGTAAGTGGTCAGCGTCCATTGGGCAACGTTGCCGTGCATGTCGGCAAGCCCCCAGGCGTTGGGCTGGTAGCGGCCCACATCGCTGGTGACCGTCGCCCCGTCGTTGACGCTGGAGACGGCCGGGATCCACTTCGGCGAATCACGCTGGCACAGTTCGAGGAGGCGGTTGTCTGCCAAGTTGGCAAACTTGCTGAAGTCGGCATCCATAGCGCCGTAGTTCAGCGGCGTGGCCGTTCCGGCTCGGCACGCATATTCCCACTGCGCCTCGGTGGGCAGCGTGAACGTGCGCCCGGTCTTTTGTGACAGCCAGGCGCAATACGCATGTGCTTTCTCCCACGATACGCGGACGACCGGCTGACGGCTGCCGTTCAGCGGCAGGCCGGGGCCGACATGATCTTTGTTGAAGTAATTGATAAAGCCGCTGTCATGCTTCGGATCGTAGAGCGCAAACTGGCCGTTGCTCGTCTCGCACTTTGCCATGTAGAACGGCGTCTTGATCCGCACCTTGCTCAGCGGGCGTTCGTCAGCGTAACCGGCAAGGTCGCCCATGATGAATTCGCCCGCAGGGATCAAGACGAGTTCCATCGTCTGGCCGTCGCCGAAATCAACCTTCACCTCCGGCGGCAATCCCGCCGCAGCCTGGCGGCGCTTGGCTTCGGCGGCGTCAAACGGCCAGCCGTCAGCCTTGATGTCCTGCGCCGGCACCGGCAGCTCCGGCGGAGGTTTGACAAAGGCGACCGCCTGGGTCACAAGATTCGAAATGCTTTCGGGATCATCGGCGAGGTTGGCGGTCAGCGTGTTCATATCAACCCGAAGCTGGCGGTTGTCGCATTCGCGCCCCCGGTGTTCAGTCCAGGTGCCGTGGTCAGGGACGTTGAGGTCGATCCAGGTGTACAGCCGGTCCCAGGCCTCGGCGTCGAGCTTCACATTGTGGTGGCCCTTCTGCAACATCTGGATCAGTTCGCTCGTCGAAGTATGCCACTCCAGCGGGACTTGCAGGTGAATGTCGCTCTCCGGGCCGGGCCGGCGGACATACGGATGCAAGGCGATGTACGACTGATCAAAATTCTGCCAGCCCCGCTCCTTCTTGGCCCGGAAATCGGGCAAGGCTTTACCCTGGGACTGTTGCGTGCCGTCATGGCAGCCCACGCAGAACTTGTCGAGCACGGGCTTAACGTCTCGCGGGAAGCTCAGGCCGCGGGCCGGGCCATACCAGGGCGTGATTTCCGTCGGCGTCTTGAAAGCGGTCAGCGCCCTCTTGAGGAGCGGCGTGGAGTTCTGCTCTTCGTGGCAGCCCATGCAGGTGAGCTTCTCGCCGGGCATCGCCGTGTACCAGCTCCGCATGACTTGCAGCGCACGGCCCTCGGCGTCAAGCGGCTGAATGGCGATCGGCGTGTTGGCCGGCACCTTGAACATCGCTGATCCGTCGGCGTTGACCGGTACGGTGCCGAGGATGCGGTGAACGTCCCACGGGCCGTCAATGCCGATGTTGATGTGGCCTCCCACGCCGTTGTAGGCGTAGTGGAACGCATACAAGCGAAGCTTCTTGACCGTGCCGCGCGGCACGCCCTCGAGGCCCGGGCCAGAGTAGACGTCGGCCAGCACGAGCGTCGCGTCCTTGCTGGCCAGGTTCACCTTGTCGTTGATAACCGGAGGCTTCGGCGTCTTGCGGAACGGCACAGGCTCGAACAGCGCATAGCCGGGCTGCTCGGCCAGCAGGACCATGTTGTCGAAGATGTCCACCAGGTAGATGCCCCAGTTGGCATTGTCTTTGAGTTTGGCGGAGGCGAGAAAATATTTGTCGCTCAGCGGATAGGGATGGAGAAACTTCGGCCAGCTTCCATCGACCAAGCCATCGCTGATGACCGGCGTCACCGGCTTGCCGTAGCCGGGAATGCGCTGGACCGCGGGCTGCGCCTCGTGCCGGCCCTTGCCCGGATCGAACAGCACGAGTTCGCCCATCCGCGGCACGCCGTGGTGCCCGGATATCACGGCAATCACTTGCGTCGGATGCTCGGGGATCGGCCGGGCGTAGAAGATCGAGTTCGGCCACATCGAGTTGCTGGCGTAGTATTCGGCCTGGTTCGTGCCGTCGGGATTCATCTTGAAGAGCAGG
>CAZXVN010000562.1:0-5935 GCA_964643945.1 uncultured Lentisphaeraceae bacterium
CCACCTCAGTGAAGTTCGTGATGTCGCCCGCCATCTCAATCGTCGTGCCTGCGGGCAGGCCGTCGATGATCCGGAAGTAGTCGTCGGGGCTTGGGCTTGTGTAGCAACTGCCCGCGGCAGGCAGGTCCACGGTGCCGGAGCCGTTGTCCGGCCACAGCGGCCAGCAGGACGCGCCCGGGGAGGGACGGTTGGTGTAGGTCTCTCCCACCGCTGGCGGCTTGTGACTGAGAACGGTCTCCATGGTGATGTTGGTCGCCGGACGATATGTCTGACCGTTTACGTTCAGTTCGAAAAACACGTCGAAGAAACTGTCGGCCAGGCCTGTGGCGGTGAACGGCTGCACGTCCAGAATTCCAGGCGTAGCGTTCACCCGTTCCTCGATCTCGCCCCGCGTCTGACGCGTCGAGTCCAGCGTTGCCAGCATGGGCCCCAATGAACTGCTGCCGCGCAAAGCCAGCGCCTTCATTTCGGTGCGTGCCTGATCACGCCCGTCACCGTCGGTGTCAGAGACGCCGCCGGCCGGCGTAATCTCCACATGCACCGTCGTCGGACCAGCCAGCGTGACCGGTTCGACGCGCCCGTCCGCGAATTGCAGGTCGATTCGCGCCAACGAGTAAGGGAAGTAGTCAACCTCGATCTCAATCGGCATCACCGTCACCGTGAAGCTGCAGTTCGCCGAGCTGCCGCAGGCGTCGTTGGCCTCGCAGGTCACGATCGTCATACCGATCGGGAACGTGCTGCCGCTGGGCGGAGTGCAAAACATAGTCCATGGCGGACACCCGCCGCTCACGTTCGGCGCCCCAAACGTCACCACCGCTCCCGCCGCCCCGGTCGCATAGGCCGTCAGGTTCGTCGAACACTCGATGCTCAGCGGCGGCGGCATCACCGTCACCGTGAAGCTGCAGATCGCCGAGTTGCCGCAGGCGTCGCCAGCCGTGCAGGTCACGGTCGTCGTCCCGATCGGGAACGTGCTGCCGCTGGGCGGAGTGCAAAACATAGTCCACGGCGGACACCCTCCGCTCACGTTCGGCGCCCCAAACGTCACCACCGCCCCCGCCGCCCCGGTCGCAGAGACCGTCAGGTTCGTCGAGCACGCGATGCTCAGCGCCAGCGGATTGGGCGTGTGGAATTCCTGCGACACGTAGAACCCGGTCGGATTCCCGTTCGCGTCAAGCAGAGGCACCGGCGGCGTTACCGGATTCGCATACTCATCGCCCGGCGCAGGCGGCTTGTGATGAATCAGCGACTGCAGGTGCAGCGCCGTCGCCGGATGCAGCGTCTGCCCCGCCACCTCGATCTCCATAAACACATCAAAGAAGCTGTCCGCCGTCCCGCCCGCCGCAAACGGCGGCAAGTCCAGCCGCCCCGGTTGCGTGTTGACCGTCTCCTCGATCTGCCCCAGCGTCCTTTGGCCCGGCCGCAGACGCACCATCATCGGCCCCATCGAACTGTTGCCGGCCAGGTTCAGCGACACCATCTCCGTCTCTACCTGATCCAGCCCATTCCCGTCGCTGTCACTGGCCCCGGTGCCGTCTGGCGCGATCACCACATGCACCTTCGTCGGCCCGCTCAGGTTCACCACCTCCGTGCTCCCGTCGGGCTTATGCAACGTCAACCGCGCCGTCGTGCTCGGGAAGTAGTCAATCTCCACCGGTTGCAGGGTGACCAAGTAGTCTTCGACTTCGCCATCGTCGGCAAGCCCTGTTGGAAGCAGGGGTGCGTCGCCGGTGTGGATGCGGAACCGCGCAAAGGACTGGCCGACATAAGGGCCAGGCGCTGTAACCATGATCGGGTTGGGGCCGGCTGGCAGGTTCATGCCCACGACACGTTCGGCCGGTTCCTGCCAGATGCCGTCGCCGTTCCAATCAATCCACCCGTCCACCCAGCCGGGCTGCCCGACGATGATGGTGATCGCCACGGGCACGCCGACCAGCAACGGAGGAATGACGACGCCATTTTCGTCGTCAGGCGTCGCGCCTGCCCCATCGTCGCCCATAGCCGTCGGGGACGGCTGGCCATCGGCTTCGGCATCGGGTTGGTCGCCTGGAAGACCGAGGTATGGACCTTGCGGCACGATCACATGCCGTGCGCCATTGGGCAACAGTGTGGGATACGTCGGGTCCGGCGCATCGCCAAAGTCGAGCGACGGCGGGTTCACCGTCACCGTGAACGAGCAGGAAGCGGTCTGTCCGATCGCGTCCTGGGCCGTGCAGTTCACGGTCGTCGTTCCGATCGGGAAGACGCTGCCGCTCGGTGGCACGCCGATTACGGTGATCGGCGGGCAGCCGCCACTGGCCGTCACGATGTAGTTGACCACCGCGCCGGCAGGACTGGTCGCCTGTACCATGATGTCCGGCGGGCAGGTGATCACCAGCGGCTGCGGTACCACGCTGATGATAAAGGTGCAATTCGCCGCGTTGCCGCAGGCTTCGAAGGCCGTGCAGGTCACGATCGTCGTCCCGATCGGGAACGTGCTGCCGCTGGGCGGATTGCAATTCACGTTCACCGGCGGACACCCGCCGCTCACGTTCGGCGCCCCAAACGTCACCACCGCCCCCGCCGCGCCGGTCGCATAGGCCGTCAGGGTCGTCGAACACTCGATGCTCAGCGGCGGCGGAGTCATCAGGAACAATTCCGCCGAACTGCTCAGAGCGGGATACCAATTCAGACCGCCATTCACGCTCAGTTCGGTGAAGACATCAAAGAAGCTGTTGATCAAAAATCCGCCGGCAACGTTCTCTATGCTGGTTCTGCCGGTGGATGCGAGCGTGGGACTCTCCCGCAACATGACGCCCGGCGGCAAGTCGCCGCCGCCAATGTCCAGTTGCAGCATCTCCGTGTCAAAGAAGGTGATCGCTCCTTCGTCGGACGCATGAGTCACCTGCACGCTCACGCTCGCAGGAGCCGAGATATGCTGGAAGGTCTGACCGCCATCCGACGAAACATCCATCTCCACCGTCGAGCCGAAGTTGTTCGTCTGCGATTCACCCAGGGGAGGCGGCGGCAGGCTCTGCGTAAACCGCTTTAGGCACATATTGGATACAACGGTGCCATTCGCAAAAGCGGTGTGCCAACCTGCGGGGTTGACGTAAACGCCGTTCTGCGGCGGCAGGAGATTGGAGCTGAAGAAACCGGCCAGCGGATCACCGGAGGGGTTATAATTGAAGCTGTCACTGAAGTCACCACGCGCCGGCGAAGCCAGCAGCAGCGCGGTGCCGGTGATGACCAAGCCCAAGAGCGAGGTCAACCAAGCTTGACGCGAGTTTTGATTGAGATAGTTGATTGTCTTCATAATTGAAACCTCCAGTATGTGCGTGTCTTCAGAAATTTCTGGCAGATGAATGTTACTCGCCGTTGACTACATTCCAATGGATACTTTATAAAAAACCATACTCACGTGCATAAGTCAAGATGAAAAAGAAAAAGGTCGATACCGAGTACCGAGTAGTCTGTACAGTGAATAACTTCGCCTTTTTTGACAGGATTTGCAGGATTGAATTCAATGCAAATAATCATGTGTATCCTGTAATCCTGTCCGAAACAGCATGTTGATGAAGAAATACACACATCCAAAACTTGACGGATGTCGATGGTTTTGTCACAGTTATTCCACTTTACAGTTGGAGGTTGCACACCGGCCTATTGTCCCGAGAATTGCAACTGGCCAACCATATCCGTTTGGCGAACCAGGATGCTGCACCGAGCTTCAACAAGGCTGACCATGGCTGAAATGAGACAAACGAAGCCCCCAATACTTAGCATTGTGGCGCTTTGCTGCCCGCTTCTGATCCGGGGCGTGTTCTACTTTCTAGCCAGTGCGACAGCCCGAGACTTCAACGAGCGGATGTTCGGGCGCTACTACACGGTCGGCATGCTACTCATGATCGGATTCTACGCAGCGATCGTGTTGGGCCTCGCGGGCCTCGGACTTGCCCTTGGAGCTGTTGCGTGTCGTCGCCGCGAAACACCCGCTTGGCTTCCATGGGTTGCCTTGGCTGCCAACATTGTCGCACCGCTCGCGGTGTTGCTCCGGCTCACGCATTAGAAGTGCCTTACAAACCAACAACGACAATAAGAAACAAGTTGTTTGTGGACTCGACCTCTCGGAGATTGACGCGCTGCGCCGTGGGTTTGAGGGGCGTGTGCGCGTGGGTGAGGCGGCACCGGCGCAATAGGCGCGATCCTGGGGCGGCAGCAAACTCCGCATAATTTTTTTACAGGCTGTTCAGGCAAGCGATAACCGTATCACTGGCCTTGTAACGGCCTTTCCGGTGAACCGGTTGAGCGCCGCCTGTTTCGTGTTAAAAAACTGCTTTTATCGTCAAATACGGATTCCAGAAAAAGAGAGAAGCACTCATGGCAAACACTACTCCAGCAACTGCACCCTCTCTCTGGAACCATCGGCGTTGGCGAAACGGCCTCTGCCGTTCGGGGTTGTTCGGGAGGGCCGTCGGCTTCTGGGTTTCAGTATTCGTCTGCGCCGGCGTCGTTGCGCTGATCGCATTCAAGTCGCCGAGGATGTTGTATTTCTGCCAAGTGCGCTGGGAAGTTTTGTTGCCAGGCGGCATTGCGGTGCTCGGCATCTTTTTTCTGATTGCTGCTCTAGTCGCGACGGCCCGCTGGTTTCGGTTTGGCAGATGTCTTGTGCGTATGCGTACAATGCCCGGCGTCATCGGCGGCCATTTTCGCGGCGAGGTCTTGTTGCCGGAGTCGTTCCCTGCGGGGACGGACGTGCGAATGGAACTGATTTGTGAAACCACAACCAATATCACCGGCAAAAACGATAGTAGCGACCATTTGTCCATCGACCGTGAATGGGCACATACAATCAGGGTTAACGCAAACGCGTCCTTGTGCCATGATGGACATTGCGCCGTCCCTTTCGATTTCACGATCCCGTACGGCCTGACCGATGAGACAGACTCCAAAGCAGAGGGGAATGTCCGTGTTACTATTCAGTGGGTCCTACGGGTCTTCGCAAAACTGAATGGGCCGGACCTGAATATGCGGTTCCACGTGCCTGTCTTTCGGACAGAGGCAAGCGATCGGTCCGTAAAGGGAGAACCCAAACCAGAACAGAATCTAGATGCTTTCCTGCACGACACTGGATTGCGCCGTCGCATACGCATGGAGTTTGAGAACGGCGCGACGACCTATATCTGCGATGCCACGGGAATGCAAAAAGGTGTTTGCCTGGTGCCGACGATCATGGGGGTCGTGTTCATGGCGGTCGCGGTGTTCGTGCCCTGCAACGCCTTGCCGGATCTTCTGAAAGATGTTTTCAAAGCGGCTCAAGGATGGCAGAACCTGTTTCGCATCATTTCACTCGCGATGGCGCTTGGGATCTGTCTGATCATGGTTGTCTTTGGGCTTTTCGGCCTGTTGCTCCTGTTCCTCGGCGTGCGGGGATTTGTCGCCCGCCGCACCTGGATCGAGAACGGGATAATCTATCAGCGCTCACGGTTTTTCGGCATCCCGTGGACGCGTAGTTGTCCCTGCGCAAGCGTCACAGGAGTCAATCTCGGCGACACTACCAAGAGCGGTGGCCAGACATGGTATGACGTTGTGATCGAACGGAACACGTTGACGCAATACAAGAGAGCAGAGTGGCGTTACCTTTTTAGTCGCATCACCGTTGCCACCCATGTTCCGACCGAGCGAGAGGCGCAGGACATTGTGGATCATTTTAAGAAGGAATTGCGTCTGTCAGCAGATGCCTGATTTTGTTTTTCTTCGCAGAACAGGAATCAGTGCCGCGCACATCAGGACGCTGCCGGCCAGTAAAGCAGGGACGCTGGTGTGCTCGCCGAAAAGGAGGAGCGAGATGGCAACACCCAGCGGGATCTTGAGGTTGTTCATGACCGCCAGCACGCCAGCCGGGACACGGCGCGCGCCTGTATTCCAGAGAAAGTAACTCAGGCCCGAGACCAGTATG
>CAZXVN010000563.1:0-8496 GCA_964643945.1 uncultured Lentisphaeraceae bacterium
TGATCCGGCAACGATAAGTGACCTGCGTGTTATGACGAAGTCGGCGGGTAATTGACGTGATTGAGGGAAAGAGCCGGGCATGTCGTTTTTGTCAGGGGAGTCGGCGGGTCCGGCGGGGAGCAGGTCGCGGATGCCGGTCCAGGCATGACTCAGTCCGCGGAGAGCCGCGTGCAGGGTGTCGAGCCGGGCGGCGATCTCTTTCAGAACAGGGGTGGGTGCAGGTTTGTCGGCGCGGGCTTCTTGGGCGGCGTCGGCTACGGCGTCAAGAAGGTTGTCCCAGGCGGATTCGATGGATTGGCGGTGGGTGGTCATGGGTGAGAACCTTTGATGTGTTTACGCATTGCGGTCATTCGTTGCTGGCGTGTATATCGCAGCCAAGGTTGAGGGCAAGGAGTTTGAGGTTCTTGATCTTGTCGTTGGCTGAAAGATTGGTGTAAACGTAATAAGTGACACCTTTCTCAACGAGTGCGATATTCTTGTTCGTCTGAGGCTTATTATCGACAAGAAGTTCTTGGCGGGCTTTGACCGCGTAAATGGAGCCTTTCTTGCATGCGTCGAAACAGGCTTTCAGGCCCAGGCTTTTCATTGTGTTCGCAAAGACTTCGTTCTGGTCTTTACCTTTGACCGGTTCATTGGTGTCGCGCAGGGTGACTACTAGTGTTTTGCCGTATTCTTGGAAAAGATGGCTGGTGGCACCAGACCGGCGGTACGCTTTTGTGCAAGCGTTAGACCAGTAGTCCACCGCGCTTTTCAACTGATGCTCGGCCGAGGCCAAACAGGAAAGAAAAGTGGCTGCCATAGGGTCGTCATGCGAGAGCGCTTTGCGTTGAGTCTTGATTTCAGCGGTAATGCTCCTGCGCAGCAGGTCGAGATTGAGTTTGATGTTCGGGGTTCTCTCGGACATGTCAGGTTCCTTTCGCAGTGTTCAGATTGGCTGGCGGCGGGTTGTCTTTGATCAGATTCCAAAGGGCTTGGCATTTCTGCTTTGCAGGGCTTTGCGATTTGAGTATTTCTTCAAGATCGCAGAGTTGATTTTGCGCGAGGCGTTTGGTCGGGGTTTTGACGATGACGTCTCCGAATACGTCCATCGCGGCGGCATACTCAACTGCTGTGAAGGCAAGGCCTTTGAACTTTTGCTGGAAATATCGGTCGGTTATGGATTCACGCAAGGATTGCGCGGACCTCGTCAGCAGCATTAAGGGCTGGTTCCAGTTCTCGTCAGGGGCTTTCGATGTCAAATCGGGGGCACCGATGCGGTTGTAAACTGGGCGCGGTGTGATCCGCTGACTGAGCGCGTTTGTCAGACGGGATCTGACATCTTCTAGCACTGCATTGAGTTTGTCCGTAGGAACGCGATCCCCTTGGCCCAACTCGCGGTACATTTGGTTCAGGTCTTCTGTGATGGATTCTCGTTTGAGGACGATGATTCTGCGGACGTGCTCTTGAACCAGCGCCGCTTTCAGGGCGGCGTCCTCGTCTGTGTCGGAATCGATAATGGCCTGAACAATTTCATTTTCGGAATCGAGCTTCTGCGAAACAGTTTTCGGGCGTTTAATGAGGCTGTCAACAGCTTTCCCGAACCCTAACTTATGCAACGCGTCCAAAATGCCTTTCTTAAGGTTCAGTTCTGCCTGGGGGCCGATAAGAGCGCTCCATAACGCTTTCTTACCCCGTTTTTCGCGAGAAGCAACCTCCTTTTCCAGAAGCGCTTTGGTTGTGTTGGGTAACAAGCGATTACCTTTGCTCAAGTGGAAGGCGAGCAGTTGCAACAGGTCGGTCACTGTGCGGCAGTTTTCGACTTCCTTCTCGACGGAGTCGTCTAGCACCTGCAATGTGAAAGACTGCTTTTGCGTAACAGCGCCAATGGCCCTTTCCGGCTGCTGGCCCAACAAGGTGGCCTTTACTGGGATTTTAACCGGTTTCAGGCGCGTTGTTTCGTCCACGGTGACAAGCCACGAATCGGCATACAGTTTCTGGAAGATGCTTGCCAAGGGGTCGAGTGCGGTGACACCGCCATCCCATGCTACAACAGCTTTCCCGTCGGCGGTTTTTGTCACTTCACCTGTCTGCGCATCCACCGTTGGTTTCGCATCGTCGCTGCTGGTGTGTTTACTGCAAAGGGCCGCATACTCCCACCACAAGAGGTCGGCCTTGGGGTCGCCTTTAGCAGGGAGCAGTTGGGGGATTTCGCAGGTTTCCGGGATCAACCGGGCAGATATTTCGAACATGTATTGAAACCAGCGTCTCCACTCGTCCCTCACCGCATCGTCAGGGTAAAATACGAGGTTCAAGCTCCCGTAATCGATCAAATCATGACCGACATCGCCGGTGGAGCCGATGCTCATCAAGGTGCGTCCGGTTTTTGTGCTGTGATATTGAATCGCTGTTGGCGGGAGTGTTATATGTTCGCCGTCAGCCGCAAGCCAATTGGTCATCGTCCGCAGCCGGATATCGGCCTTTGCTTTGCCGCCGTCATTCGCCGAGATTGCCGTGAGGAGGCTTTTCAGATGTTCAGCGTGGGTCGGTCCAGCAGGGTGCAGTATCAAGATCAGGCAGAGGCGTTTTTCCTCTGAAGCGCGTAGGACGTTCTTGATCCAATTGACCGTTTCGACGCTTGCGCCAACGATTACGCCACTTATGAGATCGGCGTTGACGAAGAATTCTTTGCCGGGCGGTGTTTGGGCACAAGCCGATACTCCCGACATGTCACGCGAATCAGGCCAGATAAAGGGCGGAGTGACAGAAAACGTTTCAATGATAGCGGGTTTTGCAGAATTGGTTTCGTCTTCGCTCATGTCTGTTTCCTGTCGGAAAGTGTCGTTTCGGATTTCCGGGCGGGAGTCATTAGTTGCTTCCTTTTAGCTGCAGCAATCTCCCCCTTTAACGTGCCAATATAAAGGTTTGCAAGCTTAAACTCTTCTGGAAACTTCGATTCCAATCCTGCATCAAGGAAGTTCTGAAAATCTTTAGCCGCCTGTTCCAGATCATTTTTGGCATGCCAATTAACCAAACCGAGGCAGAAATGCAATTGCGCTTTTTCTGGTTCTTCAGATAATACCCAAAGCATAAACTCTTCAGTCTGGATCGGAACATCATTCCGATTACAGGAACGCTCAAATGCCGAACGGTACACCCTACGCGCTTTTGCCATTTCGCCTTTATAAGCGTGCAGAAAGGCAAGGCTATAACGCCATGTAGGATCTTGGTCTGTGCATTTGTTGATTTCCGCAAGTGCTTTTTTAACGTTCCTATTACTTGCAAATTGATAGATTGCGGCCAATAGTCGACCCGGATAAGAATTGGGCAAAATCGAACGCAAGTTTTCAATATGGCACGACATATCTTCGAGGTTTTTAGGGGAACGTGTTTCTCGCCATGCCTCATAGTGCTGGCTTGCGCGCCATTCATATATGTGGGCAAGACGTTGACAGTTTAACGATTTCAGTTTTCGAATTTGAGTCAAACTCGCATTGCGAAGGCGAGCATCTTGACAAAGATCTGCGAATGTGGCTTCAGCGGCATCCACAAAACCTGAAAAAGCAAGTGAAACGCCAACTACGTATCGGGTAACGAGATCCAACCAATCCGAAGTGAACTCCAGAGCCATGAGGTCGTTCTTCTGTGCAAGATGCAACTTCCCGGGATAAATCGCGGAGATTTCACGGGAGAAACTATTGCTGACTGCTGTTGGTATCGGATTGTGGCCGATTTGTATATTCAGGTTGATCACATGCGTGGAAGCATCATTAATGTCGCGTAGCTTTGCTGTTCCCCAAAGTAAGAACTTGCATCGTGTCTTGAGCCGCATTCGTGTCGCGTCTTCGATAGACTGAATAAGCAATGATCGTTCCCGCGGTATTTCAATCACTTTGAAATGATAATAGTCAGTGCCATGCGACAAAGTCGTTTTAAGTGATGCAATCAAGTCAGCATTTAACCTCTTCTGTTGTTCTTTGGTCTCAGCTGAAAGGGCAATGGCCAGCCCAATGCAGTTGAGAGGAGCCTTGGGAAGTCGAGTTGAGTAGAACCAAACTGAAAAAATGATAAGGCAAAAAAGAGCAACAATGATGAGTTCCGTATTCGATATTTGTTTAACATCAAGCACCATAAAACATACAGTACCTAATACCGCTACCACAGCTATAAAAAATGCAATCGTTTTGGGTTGGCGCCAATACGGCAAAATCTTTTCAGCCAATTCAATTCCATCAACATCAAATGACATGGTTGTTTCTCATAAAAAACGGTGAAGGTTAACAAAAGGACGTTTTTGGAACTGTACCATCGATGCTCAGGTCTCAATGTCCTCCGCAATCGCGATTTCGGGGGAGGGCGAACACGCAGGTTCGCCCGTACTGCCGTAAAGGGCGGAGACAAGCCGGTCGATCTCGGCTTCCAGGGCGGAGATGTCGGCGGCGGGGGCGGCGGTCTTGGCGGCGAGGATGCGGTCGACCAGGTCAACGATGGGTTGCTGCCGGGCCAGGGCGATGTCGGGGATCGGCAGGTTCTTCCAGTCGTCGGGGTAGAGGTCTGTGTTGCTGCGGCGGTTCGCACGCAGGAAGTCGCGGGCCGCCGAAGAGTTCATGACGCCAAGCAGGTATTTCACCGAGAAGCGGCGGCTGACCGCCTCCAACGCCTCGCGTTGCGGCAAGTCCGGACGCGGCGGTTTTTCATCAGCGTAACGCGCGGTCTTCTTGAGCGAATTATTGCGGACACCGGAAAGCGATTGCCAAGGTAAACAAACCATTATGGTGTGATTACATAGCGTTTGTTTGGCATCGTAGCAACTCCGCAAGCCTTCGCCAGCAGTACGATGAATAATGAGTTTTTCGGCGACCTCGTAAAGTTCAGGAAAGGTTGGTCGGCGAAAGAGGCTGGGTGCACGAGTCGTGCCCCATTCCAGCCATTTTGTTTCTGCGGGTAGCCAACGCGCAAGATGCTTGCCTTCGACAAACTGGCGTGGGTGTTTGGCGTCCTTTGAATCAGCAACCAAATCGTCCAGTTCGAAATCTCCCTTCGCCACTTTTTCGTCAGCGTGTACGACCATTCCGACGCTAATATAGCAGATTGCGTCTAGCGCGAGAGTGGCGCAGGAGAACGCCGCGGAAACCCGATCTTCCGGAAAGAAGGCGCGACAGGTCAGGATCGGCTGTTTGTCGCTAGGAAGAAGCGTCACATTGCCGAAGGTCTCTTTGTGCAGGCGGCGTTCGGGAATGTTGTCTTTGCCGTCGGCTTTCTGGAGGAGCGGGATGACATTGTGGACGGCGGCGTCGAAGATCTTGATGTCGCCGCAGAAGTCGAGGCGCAGGATGCGGCTGTTCGCCAAGAGCCAGTTCTGACATTTCTGGGCGTACTTGGCGTGGCAGAAGGCGTCGGAGACGATCAGGGCGCTGACGCCGCCGGGCTTGAGAAGTTTGAATGAGCGTTCGATGAAGGGGACGAAGAGATCCCACTTCTCCCAAAGGGTTTCGTAATCACCGCTGGCGAGAATGGCCTGCCGTTGGATCTGGTTCCATTCGCTCTGCTCGTCGGCCCGCACGTAGGGCGGATTGCCGATGACGATGTCGAAGCCGTCTTTGATTTCTGGGAAGAAGTAGCGGGGATCGAAAAAGCCGACATGACCGTTGCGGAAGGCGAAGATGTTGCGATAGCTCTCCCAGAGCGCAAGGCGGCTCTTGTCCTCTTCGAGCAGTTTCGTCTTGGTGTTCTTGTGGGCGGCCAGGATGCGGCGGCGGTGGATGTCGATCTGGCCTTCGATGAGGGACTCGATCTTTTCCTGAAGCCTCTTTTTCTCGGCAGGGTCGCGTATGAAATAGAACTCTTTTGCGAGGGTGGCAAAGGCTGTGAAGAATGGATCTTCCAGTTTGAGCGGATCATCGTCGCGTTCGGCTTCGCTCGGCGGCTTGATGAGCGTGTTGGCCGCGACGAACTTGAAGTCGAGGTTGGGAAGCGAGGGCACGCCGTAATTGTCGGCGGCTGGGTCGACATCAAAGTCCACGAGCAGAGAGACGAAGCAGCGGAGCTTGGCGATCTGCACGGCGAAGGGCTGGATGTCGATGCCGTAGATGGAGCGCTGGACGAGACCGAGCTTCCAGGTGAAATCGGCGCTGGCGGTGGCGAGCCACTTGCGGGTCAGCTCTTTCATTTCGGCTGGCGTGTCATGCAGGATTCGCTGTTTCCAGTGGTCGTGGCCGTGGTCGAGCTTGTCGAGCACGTAGACGAGTTTTTGGAGCATGCCCATGGGGAAGGCTCCGGAGCCGCAGGCGGGATCGAGGATGGCGGCGTCGTAGATGGCATCAACGAGAACGCGTTTCTCCGCGTCCGAGAAAGCGTGTTCGCGTTCGGTGTAGGCGAAAAGGAGGTCGAGGCCGGCGCCGGCGTCGGCAGGGGTGACGACGGGGAGTTTGCGGCACAGGGCGGAGTGCAGGTAGGCCTTGAGCGACTCGTTGACCATGTAATCGACAATGGAGCGCGGGGTATAGAAAGAGCCGGTCTGCTTGCGGGCGGTCTTCTCGGTCTCGGGGTTGTACTCGGCGAGGAGGTTTTCAAAAATGCGGCCTAGGAGTTCGGGATCGAGGGCAATTTCCTCTTCGACGGGGGTGTTCTCGGTCACCGTGAATTTGAAGGCGTCGAGGATGGTGAAAAGGCCGTCGATCTTGACGGCGGTGTCGGAAGGGTTGCCGGTGGCGGCGCTGATGTCCACAGGGACATCCTTGCCGAAGAAGAGGATGTTGGGTACGCGGGGCTGCTTTGCGGCGGTGTCAGAGAAGCCGTCGACGCGGACTTCCTTGGTGCCGTCCTTGTCGAGGTAGTCCAGGCAGGCGAAGAGGCCGCCGTTGAGGAAGGGGATCTTCTCGAAAAGACGGGGAATGTCGCCGGGCTCCTTGAAGGCGGCCTCGTGGCGAAAAAAGGCGTGGTCCATGTAGTGCTTGTTCACGCCTTTGTAGCGGCGGCCGTTGCGGAATTCGCGCTGATCGAGGGGCACGGAGAGTGTCGGGAAGAAAAGGTTCTGGAGAATGGCGGTGTAGTAGGTGCCGTCGGTGCTGGAGAGCGGATCGAAATTCTTGAGGACGTTGCGGGCCGTGGTGGCGGTGAAGAGGCTGGGGGGGACTAGGCGTTTCTCGCGGGCGAACCAGCAGAAGATGACGCGGGTGAGCAGGCGGATGGCGGCGATGCGGTTGCGCTGATCGGGATCGGCGATGCCGCCATGGGGAAAGGTGATCTCCTGAACGGCCCAGAAAAACCACTTTTGGATTCTTTTGTAGAAGAGATCATTCAGCAACTGGAGGTTGAAGATTTTTTCAAGCGCGGCATGCAGCGTATCGAAATTGGAGACTTCGCCGATGCGGGAAAGTTCGGGGATTGAGAAAGACGCGAGGATGTCGAGGTGGCCGCGGTGGGGGTCGGCACATCGGATGCCGTAGATGAGGGTCACCTTGCCGAGAACGTCCTTGGTAGCGTCGATCTTGCTGCGGCGGCGGTTGATGACGGCGATGGAAAGGGTGCTGCCATAGGAGAAGAGCACCATGATGGGCATCGTGAAGAGACGGTTGAGCTGGCGGGTGATCTGGGCGAGTTTGGATCGCGGGTAGGCGTCGTTCTTGAGAGCAATGTGGAAAAAGAGGTAGGAACGCATCAGCCCTTTGTCGACACGGGTCTCGTTGAAGAGGTTGCCTTGGCCGGTGAGATCGTCGTCGGTGAGCTGAAAGAGCAGGTCGATGGAACGCCACTCCTCCAGAAAGGCTTTGCGGCGGCCGTGCAGATCGCCGGCGGGGTCGAACTCCGCGAGAAAGTCGTCCAAGCCGGAGAGAGGGAACGTGCGCGTGCCGGAGTAGCCGAGTGTCGCGAAGAAAGCGCGGGCGGCGTCGGATGACGGCGACGCGCAGAGAGCGGCAAGTGCGTTGGCGGTTTTGGTGCGCGGGTCGACGATCATGGTGTGTCCTGAATGACCAGCCAGGTGAGCAGTTCGAACTCGGCGGGTGCGGCTGACTGTACGGGGATCGTGAAATCCCGGGTTGTCGTGAGACCGCGGGCGATGCGGCGGCGGTAATTCTGGGCCACGTCCGTCAAGGCTTTGGCAAGCAGGGCGTCGTAGCGGGACATGTCCATTCCGTCGCTTGTCTGGCGGTCGAAGAGGTCGCAGAGTTCGGCGTAGGCGGACGCCTTGCCGGAACAGAGTTCGCGGTAGAGCGTGAGGATCTGCTTGGCTTTGCCGAAGGTGAGGCGGACATTGCCGTTGTCCTGGATGTAGACCAGGTAGCAGGGATGCAGGGGGTTGATCTGCCTGGGGGTTTCGGCGTCCGCGGCGGCGGCTCCCTTCTGCCGGAAGCAGAAGATGACGCCGGGCGTGACGGTGGCGAAGAGGTCGCAAAGCGGGGGCACCACGGAATAAAGTCCGAGCGGGGCGCTTTCGAGAAGAACGCGGTTTTTTTCGAGGAATTTAAGCAGGTCGGCCCGGAAGTCTTCCAAGGAGAAATCGGTGAGCGAGAGCGCGTC
>CAZXVN010000564.1:0-2658 GCA_964643945.1 uncultured Lentisphaeraceae bacterium
ATGGGCATTCTCCAGCCAGGTATACGCGCTGCCGCTTTCCGAAACGACGGTTCCGAAATACGGATTGGCAAGGACGTTGACCCACGGCATCGGCGTCATCTGGCCGGGCTGGAGGGTGATGACGTATTCATGACCGTCTCGGGTAAAGCCGCCCAAGCCGTTCGGGAAGAGTAACTCGCGAAGGGGGAGCGCCACAGGTGAGTCGGGCCACGCGGAGCGCGTAGGCGTCAAGGCTGGAGCGGAAGGCTCCAAAACACTTCGATGTTCCAGTTGCTCCTCCAAACTTCCTTTCTCATCGTCGAGCACAACGCGCGACGCAGCCTGCAGCAGGATGCGGTCGTCGTTAGGAATCTGTTCGAGGCGCCGGACAAAGATGCCGCCTGGCTTGTCCAGCATTTGCGCTTCAATCCCTGAAGCAATCAGACGTGTGATTTCATCGTGCAGCGACTGGCGGTAAACGGAAACATCTTCATTCAGAATAACCAGTTCGACGGTCAGCCCTTTCATGCGCCAGTAGGAGTGCGCACGGATCAGCTGACGAACGATCTCGATCTTCGCAATGTCGCTGATGCGGAGCAGGACGATCGGCGTGTCGCCCGAAATGCCATAACTCCAAAGCCCGCTCTGACCGCGCCGGTTGATGCGCAGCACCGTGGGGTTTGCCCGGCGGGCGGGGTCTGCATAAATCAACGCGCCGGCCAGGCGGCCGTAGAGCTGCGCTTCCGCCTCCGTGGCGTTGAGCTGGTGCAGCGTCACCTGGCTGTGGGTCCGCGCCAAGTCAAAGGCGCGGTCGGCCATGCGGGAAGTTTGATATTTTTCAATGTACGCCAAAGCGGTTCCCCGCTCTTCGGTCACGCCGATAACCAGGACCATGCTGACGCTCCCATGGGGCGGCACGGTGACTGTCCGCCGCAGCGAAATGATGGGATCGAGCACGGAGCCAACCGTGTTGGATAAGGGAGAAAGGCTTTGCAGGGCGGCTGGGTCGGCCAAGGTTCCGCCACGCCCGACAAAACGGGAGCGGTCGGTCTCGCAGGAGACTTCGCCCTGCTCACCCTCTTGTCCCACCATCAGATGCAGCAGCCACGGCGGCCTTTCCTCTGTCGAGCGGGCGCGGCGGGTGCAGAGCAGGGCGGAGGACGTTCGCATGAATTCTGTTTGCACAAAGAGGTTGCTGAAAGCGGGATGCGCCATGTCTCCGGCCTGAAGCGCGAGCACCACTTCCGCATAGCTGGTCAGCTCAATCACACGTGCGTCAGGTGTCCGGTTGGTGATCGTGATGCGCCGCATCTCCACGTCGTCTTCCGACGAAACACTGATCTCGGTGTGGATGTCGAGGCCGATATGGCGCTGACGGAACTCCGCGCGAGCCTGCGTGAAGATCGCCTCGTAACCTTTTATCGTACGCAAGGTGGGCTGATACGCGGTAGACCAGAACTCCCCTGTCGCCACATCGCGCAGATAGACAAACGTTCCCCAGCAATCGCGCGTGGCGTCCTCGCGCCAGCGCGTGACCGCCAGATCGCGCCAGCGGCTGTAGCCGCCGCCCGCGCTGCTGATGACGACATGATATCGGCCGTTGGACAAAAGATGAACTTCCGGCGCAGGGGGGGTGGGATTCGTGAAAATACGCATCACGCCTTCGCCGGAAAGCGTCCGCGTGATCTCGGGCGCCGAATCTTCGGTGAAAACACTTGCGGCCGCCTTGGGCACGCGCTCCTGCAGAAGCAAATCTGCGGCCCTGAGCATCGGGCAGGCCATAAAGCGCCGCTGCATGGGGCAGGCATGCAAGAGATTGACCAAGGCCAGCAGGCTCATACCTTGGTGATGCGCCATATAGGATCGGATGGTCACGCTTGTTTCGTCCGGTGGCAGACGGGTGGGCGTATAATCTACCGCTTCGTAGAAGCCGTAGGCACCTTCACGCCCCTCGCTGGCCAACCGCTGCAAGTTTTCACACGCTTGCCGCGGCGCGATCATCAGCGCCATTGCGGTCGCGTAAGGGGCGATTACCAAGTCCTCGGCCAATCCCCGCTTCAAACCCAAGCCGGGCACGCCGAAAGCGCGGTATTGGTAGTTTAAGTGAACGTCGGTCCGGTTATAGCCCGATTCGGAAATGCCCCACGGCACACCGCACAGATTTCCATACGCGATTTGTTGCTGCACCGCCGTTTTGCAGGTGTGATCGAGCAAGGTGTACTCGTAATTGGGCATCACCAGCAGCGGCATCAGATATTCGAACATCGAGCCGCTCCAAGAAATCAAGATGGGCTCTCCCCGCGAGGCGACGAGCAGACGGCCCATGGAGAACCAGTGGTCCTGCGGGACCTGTCCTAACGCGATGGCGACATAGCTGCACAGGCGTGCCTCTGACGCCAACAGGTCATAGAAGCTGGCATCGTTCCGGTGCTCCGTGACGTTGAATCCGGTAAAGAACAGGTCTCTCGACAGATCGAACAGAAAAGTAAAATCCATCGCGGCCAGCTCGTCGCATTGCTTGGCCAAGGATGCCAGGGCAAGTAGCCGCTGATGGGCATGGAGGCTGGCTTCACGCAAGCAACGCGCAAGCTCAACGAGATGACATGGGTCATCATCCGCAGTGACGGCAGGGCTCAGCGAGAGGTCAAGCAGGGCCGCTTCGATCAAAGGAATGAGCGA
>CAZXVN010000565.1:0-5500 GCA_964643945.1 uncultured Lentisphaeraceae bacterium
TCCTGCAAGAAAAGCGGTGGGGTTCCGAAGAAAAGGGCCTGCGCCTCATTCAGTTCGTATGTGCGCGGCGGAACTCGACTTTGCGCAGGATGCGTATCTGAAGATAGGTGAAGCCGATCAGCGCGACTCCCAGGAACCACGCCATCGTCGTCGCCGTGCTGAACCGCAAGTTGTTGTAGGCCTCTTTCCAGATCGCCAAACTCAGCACGTTCGTCGCGTCGCCGGGCCCGCCGAAGGTCAACAGGAAGATGCTGCCCATGCCCTGAAACGCCGCGATGAACGCGCCCACGAAGTTGATGACCATCAGAGGCAGCAACTGCGGGTAGGTGATGTGCCGGAAACGGCGCAGGATGCCCGCGCCGTCGATCGCCGCCGCCTCGTAGTAGTCCGGAGGCAGCGCCTGTAGCGCGGCCACGTAGATCAGGCTCGCCATGCCGGCGCCGGCCCAGACGCCCGGCAGGATGCAGCACACCATCGCCAGCGCCGGATCCTGCAACCACGTCTGCCGGCTCGTGCCGAAGAAGCGGAGCACCTGATTCAGCATGCCGTTCTCGGTGGGGTCATACATCAGCTTCCACAGCAGGGCAATGACCAGCACGCTTGTCAGATGTGGCAGAAAGTAAAGCGTCCGGAAAAACACCTTACCGCGCGGGATCTCGGCGAGCATCAGCGCCAACAGCACAGGCGTTAGAAACCCCAGCAGCAACATCAGCCCTACATACTCCAGCGTCCGGGCCCACGTCGCCCAAAACCCCGCGTCCGTGGCCACGAGGATGAAGTTGTCGAGGCCAGCCCACCGCGTCGCCCCCACAATCTTGTACTCTTGAAAAGCCATCACCGCACCGCGGATCAGCGGATAGTAACTCCACACCGCGATCGAGAGCAATGCTGGCCCCAGCATCAGCCACGGCGCAAGGCCGCGGCTGACGCGGGAGGTGTCGGACTTTTCCGCCTTGTCCGCCTTGTCTGGACGTCCCCGCAACAGCCACGCACACACCAGCAACACCATGACGACCGCACCCGCGATCACCCGCGCGGTCGGGCGTTGACGGTCCAACTGCTCTCTAGACGCCCGAAACATCAGCCCGCGGTTGGCGTCGTCGTTGATGCTTTTCAGCGCCGCCGCATAGTTGAAGTGCTCACCCGTGTCTGCCAGCAACAGGCCCAGCAGCCGACGGTCAATCAGATCCGAGACCGCCTGCCAGAACCCCGCGTAGGGTTCTGTCCGTGCCAGGATTTCCCCGCTTTCGATGCGCTCGTAGTTCTTGCGGATGCCGGGGGGCACCTCGTCGAGATACTCCGTGAACCCTAGGCGCGTGAGATCCGAGGGCGTACACCACCGCGCGTGACCCTCCAGCACCTTCTGCTTCACGGTCTCGTCGTTCACAGCCTCGCTTGCGAGTTGTTCGACGCAGGCCCACACTAAGTCGCGCTCAGCTTTCGGGCGGCGCGCCACACCTTCGGTCATGCTATAAAAGTGTTTGTGCGCCTGAAACACCGGCTTCAGGTCCGGCGTCTCGGCGGGGAACGGCATGATGCCCACCATGTCTGGCGGCAGGTTCAGGTCGCGCGTCAACTGTTCCACCAACTCCGCGCCGGAGAAGAGCGCCACAACCTCGCCCTGCGCGAAAAGCTGCGGCAGATCCTGCGTCAGGCGCGGCAGCGCACGCACCACGCCTTTGATCACATCGGGGCCGCCGAAAACGATCACGCGTCCGTCCGCGAGCGTCACGCGGCCCGCCGCAAGGTCGGCAGGCGTCACGTCCACCGGCTCCTGCGTCTGCGGATCGCGGATCCACGGCGCCCACGTGAGCCGATGGAAAAAGGCCGCAGCACGGATCGCTTCGGGCGAATCAAAATTGGCCTGCCACACGCCCTCGGCTTTTGAAAGATCCTCGCCCGTGTCCGGCGTGACAAAGCGCGTCTCCTCCATCGCGAAGCGGTAAACCTTGCCGGTGGCCGGCGACACGCGCACGTTCACGACGGGCGAGCCGCCCGCCGCCTGCATCCACGGGAGCCAGCCCCACGGCCGATTCTCCGCGCCGAACGCCCGCTGGCCACGCTGGATCTTCGCGCCTGCGACCTGCTTGCCGGGAAAGGTGAGCCGCTGGCACCAGCGGTAGAACTCGTCCCATGTGGCGGGGATGTACTCCGGATCAATGCCCGCCTGCCGCACCAGGTCCTTGCGGTAAACGATGCCGTAATACCAGATGCCTGCGATGGGCACGCCATAGACTTTTCCATTCTTGGTCGCCACCTGCCGCCAGAGGGGCGGCACGTTCTTCCAGCCTGACCAGCGCGATTCGGCGTCGCTGATCTGGCCGTCACCGTCGGTGTCCTCGCCAATCCACTCGTTGAGCGGACAGATAAAGCCCTGATCAATATCGTGACGGATGATGTGGAACCAGCAGGTGTAGATGTCCGGCGCGGTGCCGCCCGCGAGTGAAAGCATGAAAGGCGCACGTCCGCCCCCGCCGGGCAGGAAAAGGCCGCCCCACTTCTGCGGGTTGAGCCGCGGCTCCTGTTGCGCGAGCTTGAGGATCTGGCGCGTGACCGGGCCCTCTGGCGTGTCAGGGTCATAGCCCTGCAGGAAGGTGACGGTGACCGGCTCAAGGCCAGACGCAAAGCCGCACCCGCATGACAAGAAGAGAAGAGAAAAGAACCGTCGCAGAACCCTGACGCGAAACATACCGCACCCTCATTTTGAAAGCAAGCGGCGACGTCGCAGCACGCTGTCGTCTATTTCACGTTCCCGGTTGCAGCCCATTCTGCGCCGCGCAAGATCAACGTCTTGCACCCCGCGTTGTTGAGCGCCTTGGCGTCATGCCCCAGCACCAGGTTGAAGCAGCGCCCCTTGCCCAGCTCCGTCACGAAAACGAAGGGCTCGGGCTCGCCCGACCCTTTGTTTTCCTTGCTGACCACGCCGGCCGCCAGCACCTGGCGCGCGGGATTGCGGTTCGCGATTTTCTGCCACGGCTCGTCAACCGTTTCAAAGTCCTTGAGCCCGCGCGTGACCGGATGGCCCTTGTCCGCGATGTTCACCGTAAAGGGCTGAATGTGCGGATGGAAGGTGTCTGTCTCCCAGGCGCCGCCGGTCAGGCTTTGAAATTCCTCCCAGTCGTAGAACAGGCAGCCGCCGGCGTGCAGCACGAAAAAGCCGCCGCCGTTCTTGATCCAGGCGATGAAAGCCGCCTTCATCTCCGCGTTCCACTCGCGCTTGTCGCTGCCGAACGTGTTCCAGTTGTTCACGAGCACATCGTATTTCGCGAGATCCGCAGGCTTCAGCTCCCAAGGGGCTTCCGTCACCGTGACCACGAACTTCGTCGCTTCCGCGAAGATCGCCTTGAGCGCGGGAGTGGTCTCCTGCCAGTTGTGGTTGTTCGCGCCGGCGATCAACAACACGCGGATCTTGCTTCCGCTTCCGGCGTCCACTGCATCGAGCTGACGCTGCAACGCTTCAGCCGCCGGCCCGCCGACTGCCATGACCAGCGCGAGCAGGGCTTTCTTGTCTTCGGCCCGTTCAGCCACTCCGGCCAGTTCAGTCATCACCGCCAGTTGTTGATCTTTCCCTATGGCTTTGGGTTTCTGCAACAGCGTCAGCACCCCGCGCACCGCCAGGATCCGGACCGCGCGGTCCTTGTCCTCGCGCGCCACGTCCATCAACGGCGCGACCGCCAAGGCGCTGTTCCATTGCGCCAGCACGCGCACCGCCGCCTTGCGAAGCTCGACATCCTCCGCCTTCGCCTGCGCCGCCAGCAGGTCGCGCGACGCCTCGGTCTGAACGCCGCCCAGCAGCGCCACCAGCTCGATCTTGCCGGCCGCATCGGCCTTAGCCATCAAGCCGGCCACCTCGCGCAGGGCGCCCGCTTCGTCCGGCAACTGCCGAATCACCGACGCCAGCGCCGAAACCAGCGGAGCGCGCTGGCTGGCCGGCAGCGGGCCGAACGTGAACGCCAGCGCAGGTGCGAAAGTGTCCTGCCTGACGCATGTGCGGAACGCGCTTCCCGCCGCCGCGTTGACGCCCGCTACGGCATAGAGGCTCTTGTCGCACAGGCGCGGCACCAGATCCGGCTGGCCGCGCGCCGCCAGAAGTCCGATAGCCCTCACGCGCTCTGGGCCTTCCTTCTTCATCTCCCCGTACAGAAAGGCGCCCGTCTTTTCCGCCGCCATGGCCGCCATGGCCAGCGTGGCCGCACGGCCCTCCTCATCCGGTTTGGAGGTCATGGCAAAGAGCGCAGGCAACGCCGCGTCGTCTGCCGTCCTCACCGCCGCCCGTATGCCCGCCAGCCGCACCGCCTGGGACTCATCCTTCAGCGCGGCCAGCAGCGCCGGCTTCACGCCGCTTGCCTCCGCGTGCGGGATCAGCGCGAAGAGCACCTGCGCCTTGGCCTCGTCCTTCAGGGACGGCAGCGCCGCCAGCGCAACCGGCACGAGCCGCTCATCCGCAGCGACCGCCGCCACGGCGGAACGCGCCTGCCGCGGATCGTCTGCCCGCAGCAACCGCGCGATCTCTTCCGCCGGCTGCGGCTCATTCACCGTACTCGCCGTGTCCGCTCCAAGGGCGGTCACGCCGGTTAGCATCAGGCTAAACAGCAACCTTATCATAAGCACCTCAGAAGAACGCGCAACGCTGAACGTTCAACTCCCAACTTTCAAGTGGAGAACCTGTTCCTTCATTTCTCTAAACTTGAGCGTTGAGCGTTGAACGGTTAATCATCCGCCTTCCCTATGCGACATACGGAGCCCGTGAGACCTTGCGCCCCATCATCTTGATGGCCTCCTCATCGCCCACGATCGTCTGCTTCTTCACATCCCATGTGATCTTTCGTCCGGTCTTGATCGCGATCAGCGAGAGGTGCGAGATGTTGTCGGAATGGTAGGCGGCGTTGATCGGGCTGCACGGCTGCTCGCGCGTCTTGATGCACTGCGCGAAGTCGGCCGTGTGATGAAAGCCCGTCGTATTGGCACGCAGCGGGTCGCGCCGCGGCGGCAGCGTCTCGCGCAACAGGCCTTCCGGCTCTGCCTTGAGCCCCCCCCGCGAGATCATGATCTTGCCCTTCTCGCCGATGAAGGTTGTGCAGTCGCCGCCCGTGCCGAACACAAACTCGACGCCGTTCGCGAAGCGGCCCTTCACGTCCCAGGTGGCGCAGGTGTCGAACAGGCCCTTGCCGAAAACGCCGGTTCCCTCATAGGACACGGGCACGGAGTCAGGTCCGTCCCCGAGCGCCCACGTCATCACGTCCAGCGGATGCGCGCCCCAGCCGGCGATAAACCCGAGGGCACAGTCCGAGCTGTACCACGAACCCTCGTTGGTGCAGCGGTCGCTGGTGTAGGGGCGGTCGCGCGAAGGCCCCATCCACATGTCGTAGAGATCGGAAGAGCACACGTCTGAACTCCAGTCACCGGCTATGATCTCGTATGCCGTCTTCTGCTTGAAAAAAAAAAAAAAAATAACAAAAATAGACGATACCAACACTACGACACACAGTTAGCATCTCAG
>CAZXVN010000566.1:0-7395 GCA_964643945.1 uncultured Lentisphaeraceae bacterium
GCCGTGCTGTTGTCCACGCCGCCGTTGCGGCGCACGCAGACCAGCCCCGAGTCGCCCCGGATGCCCAGCACCAGCCGGTCGTAGAAGACGTCGACCAGCGAGGCCCAGCCTGAGTTGACGCCGTTGCGCACGGGGCGGGCCACCGCCACAATGCTGGCGCCCTGGCAGGCGATCGGCTCCGCATACGTGCCGACATCAAACCCGGCGGCCTTTTCATACGTGCTGGCCGCGTATTTCCGGCCGTCGATCGTTTCGACCGCCGGCGCGCCGATGGTGCCGAAGCTTTTGCCGGCGGGAACCTGCGCGGGCCACGCGCGGCAGGCGCCGCTGTCCGGCAGCGCCTCCCCGCGGCACGCGAAAACCAGCTCCTCCGGACGGGGAATGCGGCCGGCCGTGCCGCCGCTCCGGCTGAACGTCACCGCGAGGGCGTGCCCCTTGCTCATCTGGCTGAACGCGTAGGTGTCCTGCTTGCCAGCCTCTTTCCCGTCGACCAGGACACGCGCAACGGAATACCCCGGCAGCGTGGCGATCTTGAAAGAGAGGCTGTCGCCGACATTGACGGCCAGCGTGCCGCTGGGCGTGACGGTTCCGCCGTAGCCGGCCGAAGCCGCGACCAGGCAGGCGAAGGAGACCGCGACGGTGTGATTGGCCCTGACATCGCTGAAGGTGAAGCGGTCGCGCTGACCCAGGGAAACGCCGTCCACGCTGAGCGACGCGCGGTTGCCCGCGTCGGCCGCGACCGTGAAGGTGGCCGACCCGCCCTGCGCGACCGTCACCTTGCCGGACGGGGCAAGGGTGCCGCCCTTGCCGGCCGCGGCGGCGATCGTGTAGCCCGGCGCCGCCTTCGAAAACACGGCCTCGATCGTATGGCTCTTGCCGAGCGGGTCGAAGGTGTAGCTCTTGACTGACCCGACCGAAACGCCATCCACCTTCACGTCCTGAATGTGGTAGCCGGCGCGGGGCGTGAGGGTATACAGCACCGCCGCGCGCTGCAGGTAGGCGGCCGCGCCCGCCGGCGCGATCTCGCCGCCCGATCCGGCGGACGCAGTGATCGTGTGGCGCACGGTCACATCCTCCACATGGAACGGCGCGGCCGGCAAGCCTTCCCGGTTGTACAGGTTGCAGCCTTCGGGATTCTGCCAGCAGGCGTAGGAGACCTTGCGCGGCGCGGCCACGCCCGGCGACGACAGCAGCACCTTGTTATCCTTGATGACCGCCGTGGCGGAAAACCACTTGCCATCGGCGCCCGCGATCACAAAGCGCCGCAACGCGCCGCCCGGAGTTTCTTTTGCGGGTTGGTACCAAACTTTTTCAGCGGCCATCAGCCCGCTGCCGACAAAGTCGAATGAACAGACGGCCGTGCTGCCTGAGACGGAGACCTCGCGCAGGACCGGGCCGCTCGCGACCAGGTCCGGATGGCCGTAATCGTTCTTCAGCGCCCAGAGCGCCAGGCGCTCGCCCACCTCCAGCTTGTTCTGGGGATGATAGCCCGCCCAGCTTACCTTCGAGACGCCGATGTCGATCGCCGAGGCGCATCCGGCATGCGGCAGCGCCATGGCGCTGGCCTGCTGCAAGCGGGTGTCGGCATCCCACCCGCCGGAGTGGAGCACCGGCGCCTCCGTCTGCAACGGCTCCCCGTAATTCGCCAGCATGACGAAATAGAACGGCAGCTCCTCCATGCCCCAGAGCCGCTTCCAGCCCTGCGCCAGCGCCTTCATCTTGAGATAATAACTGTCGGGCGACTGGACGGAGATCTCGCTGTTTTCGCCCTGATACCAGAGCGCCCCCTTGATGCCGTAAGGTGCCAGCGGATGGATCATCCCGTTGAAAAGCGAGAACGGTCCGCCGGGCACCGTATTTTGGCTGTAGAGCGGATGGAGCACAGGCATGTCGATGAGGCCGTCCGGAGCGAGCCACACATCGATTTTTGTTCCTCCCACCGACGCCACGATCAGGCCGACCGGCAGTGCCGCCTTCTGGTCCTGGTGGATTTTCCGGGCAAAGTAAAAAGCCGTCGCCGAAAAGCCGCTGGCCGAAGCGGGGCTGCAAACGGCCCACTGACTTTTCACGACAGTAAGAGGAACACCCGATGCCGCCGCAGGCACTGAAAAATGGCGGATGCCCGGAAAGTCCGCGCTGGCGATGTCGGCCGGGCGGTCGCACCCGCCCAGCCGCATGTCCATGTTGGACTGGCCGCTGCACAGCCACACGTCGCCGACGAGCACGTCGTCCAGCGTCACCGTGTTCGACCCGGTGACGGTCATGGGCTGGCTGGCCGTGTCAGCCTTCATGGCGGCGAGCGTCACCTGCCAAGCCCCGCGCGCATCGGCCGTTGTGGTCAGCGACTGCCCGTGAAATTTCACCGCGACCTTCTCGCCCGGCGCGGCGGTTCCGAATACGGGAACGGGCTTGTCACGCTGGAGGACCATGTGGTCGCCGAAGACGCCGGGCAACGCGACCTCCGCCTGCGCCGCCAGCGCGTGCAGCAGCGCGAAAGCGAAGACTCCCAGTGCGGAACGAAAAACCTTGATCATTGCGGGCACCTCTCTCATTCGACGCGCCACCGCATGAGACCGCCGCAGCGGGTGGGCTGAAACTGCATCTCCATCTTGATCGCGGTCGTCGTGACAGGATCAAACGTGGCCTCATTATATTTGTCCATTTCGCAAGCCAGGCACTTGGCGTTGCGCATGGGTTTCCAGGTGTCGCCGTCCTTGTAGAACAGGGCGATCGATTGCGGCACGCGCACGCCGCCGTTCGGATACTGCTCGTCCATCCAGTAGGTCCTGCTTTTCGACACGGTGCGGGGCTTGTCAAAGGGCATGGTGATCCACTGCTTGGAGCCGCCGAGACTCGAGCCGTACATGAGGAAGCAATGGCCGTCGCCCCTTGAGCTCTTCGGATCGCTGGGGTCCGCAATCGTCTTCAGGATGCCGACGTCCTCAGACCACGATGAGACCGGCTCCTGGTACTTGGGCCACGGACGCGCGTCGGGGCCGTCCCCGATGACGGGCAGCGCCGACATGCGGAGCCGGCCAGCGCCCATCGGGATCATGGCCACCGTCTCGGTCTGGGTGTCAACCTTGACCGGCGAAGGCTGGAGGCGGTCCACCGTGCCCCAGTAGTTCTCGCCCCAGTTGGGAATCTGCCGGGCCTTGACCTTCAGCTCCAGCGGCGCGGAATCGGACGCGAACGGCTGGTCGCTGGCGGGCCACGCCTTCTTCACGACCTCGATCGTCTTCTCCGGTTTCGCCGCGTCCACCACCAGCCCGTAATTCCACGGCGTCGCGGGGAGGATCTCCCAAGCCGGCCAGGGCGCCTTCGGGTCGGTGCTGCCGTGCTGCACAACCTTCTCGCCGATCTTGATGGAATACGTGAGCGGGCCGCGGTTGACAGAGACGCTGTTCTGGTTCTTCTCCCAGCGGGTCAGCTTGATCTTCATCGGCAGGCCGAGCAAGACCTTGTCGCCGTCCTTCCAGGTGCGGCTGACACGGACAAGCTGCCCGCCTTTGGCCGCAACGGGAGCCGCCTTGCCGTTGATCTGCACAGAGGGGCTGTCGCACCACGCCGGCACGCGGAGGTAGAGCGGGAACGCGACGCCCTTGGCCATTTTGAGATTGAGCTGGACACTCTCCTCGAACGGGTATTTCGTGACCTCCTCGATCATCACTTTCGTGCCGTCGCCGACCTGCGCGGTGACCGTGCAGGGCGCGTACATCACGGCGGCCAGGCCGCGGTCGGGCGTGGCCTGGTACAGGCTCTCGACAAAGTGCGGCCAGCCCACGCCGACGTTATGCTGGCAGCACCTGTGGTCGCGCGGGTTCATCACCTGCATCTCGCCGTCGTTGCAGAGCGACGGCGCCTTGCTGCGGGCGTCGGAGTTGCACTGGTTGGGGCTGGTCAGATAGCGCAGGGCCTTGTAGTCCGCCGTCATCGTGGCGGGGAACGTGTTGAAGGCGATGTTCTCGCAGCGGTCCATCCACTTCAGGTCGCCGGTGATGCGGAACAGGATCTGCTCCGAGAACATCATCTCGACTGCGCCGCAGGTCTCGATGGCCTGCTTCGGGTCGCCATACCCTGGCCGGGCGAACTCGTCGCCGCCGAACATGCCGCCAGGAACCTGACCATACTGCTCATAGAGCGCATTCCAGTTTGAATCCGCTATTTCGAGGTACTTGGGATCCTTGTTCTGCTGGTAGAAGACGGCGGGCTTGCGGAATCCCTGACAGGTCTGCACGTTGTGGCCGCCGCCGATCCGGTCCATCCACCTCTGGCCGGTGCGCATGAGCTTCTCGCCCAGCTCGAGCAGTTGCGGATCGCCCGTGCGGTTATAGAGCCAGTAAACCATGTCCATGTTGTCGCTGTTGCGTGACACGCCCCACCCGCCGCTGAAAAACATTTTGTCGTCCAGCGTCAGTTCGTACTTGAAGAATTTGGCCAGCAGGTCGAGCACGCGCTTGTCGCCGCTGTAGTCGTAATAGAAGCGGTAGGCATACATCATGTTCAGGTGCGGCATGAGGTCGGGAATCTGGCCGTTAAGGCCGGAAAGGGCCTCGGTGCCGAAGTAGCCGTTGGGCCGCTGGCCGATCAGGGACGGCTCAAGCCAGCTCTTGGCTTCCGCCACGAGCGCGGGCTCGTCAAGCAGGAACGCCGTGCCTGCATACCCGCGCAGCCAGTAGGGCACTTCCTCCCAGAAACATTCGCCTTTGCCGGCGGGATCCAGCCAGGCGTTGTTTTTCTTGTTAAGGAAGCCGCTGATTTCACCCAGATGCCCGTGGAACCCTTGGGACTGGAGTTGCAGTTGTTTGAGGAGCCAGCCCTGCGGTTTCACCGCACACAGCGGCAGGCGGATATACGGGCTCGGCAGCAGCGGCGCCTTGTTGCCAAGATAATAGGGGTTGGTGCCGGACAGGTCGGGCCGGGCTACGACGTCGACCGTGTCGGCGGACACCGGGAGGACGCCGAGCAACAAAACGGCCGCGGCCAGCGCGACCTCTTTTTTCATGTTCAGGGTGGTTGATGTTTTCATAGAGCGTCTGTTCCTGTTCAGTTGTTACGAAAGCCGGCGGTTTCAGCGAGCCGATCATGTCCCGATTTCTTTACGCCTGCGAACATCGGCATACACGGCCACAAGAATCACCAGTCCCTTGACAATGTATTGAAGCGAGAAATGGACCCCCGCCTGATTCAATCCCTTGTCAAGAATGCCGATGATGATTGCGCCGAGCAACGTGCCTGGAAGCGAGCCGATGCCGCCGGAAAAACTGGTGCCGCCAACCACCACGGCCGCGATGGCGTTCAGCTCAAAGCCCTGCCCCGAGGCCGGTTCGGCAGAATAGAGTTGCGAGGCGTGGATCAGCCCGGCAAGCCCCGCACAGAGGCCGCAGAGCGCATAGACCGCCACCTCCAGCCGCGCGATCGCGATGCCGGTGAACCGCGCGGCCTCGCGGTTTCCGCCAATGGCGAAAAGGTGCTGGCCGAAACGGGTGCGATGCAACAACACCGCCATCACCACAAAGACGGCAGCCATCAGGATGACCGGCAGGGGCAGACAGCCGCCAAGCCGTGCGTTCCCTATCGCCAAAATAAAATTCTGGTCCGCACCGATAGGCAAAGGCCGGCTTTCGTTGAAGCCCAGCGCCATGCCGCGCGCAACCAGCATGGTCGCCAGCGTGATGATGAACGGCGGCATGCGTGTACGCGCCGCGCAGAGACCGTTCACAAAGCCAAACAGCAGGGCTGCGCCCAGTCCTGCGGCAAGCCCGCCCAACGGGCCGGCCGTGCCCAGAACCGACACGCAGGCAACACCCGCAAATGCAACAACCGCACCCACGCTCAGATCAATGCCCCCGATGAGGATCACGAGCGTGAGGCCAAAGGCGAGGATCGCGTTGACGGAGATCTGCTGGGCCAGATCGATGAGGTTTCCCGATGTCAGAAACCGGTTCTGCGGCACCCACGCCGCAAAGATGATCAGCAGAACCGCGATTGCGGCCATGAGCGGCAGAAAGGCGCGTAAGGGTTTCATCGGTCAGCGAGTCCTTTCCCGTGCCTGCACCGTTTTGTCCGGCAATCCGGTTCGCGGCACCTTGCGGGTGAGCTCCGCCATCACCTGTTCCGGCGTGAAGTCGGCAGACGCTCCCTGACGGACAATCCGGCCGTCGCGGTAAATGGCCAGGCGATGCGAAAGATTCATGACCTCCGGCAGGTCGGACGAGATCAGCAGCACGGCCATGCGACGGGCGACGAGCCGGCCGATGAGCGTAAAAATTTCCTCCCGCGCCCCCACGTCTACCCCGCGGGTCGGTTCGTCAAGAACCAGGATCCTCGGCGGCTGTTCCATCCATTTGCCGACAACCACCTTCTGCTGGTTCCCCCCGGAAAGCGTGTTGATCTTCACGTCGGCACTGCCGGCCTTGACGGAAAAGCCCTTCATCGCGCGGTCAACGATCGCCTCGCGCCGTTTAAGGTCAGGCATGCACCCGTGCGCCCACCCGCGCGCCCACAGGTGCGTCCAGGGCAGAGCAAGGTTGAAGCCGACGGTCTGCGTTGTCACGAGACCGTGACGTTTGCGATCCTCCGGCACGAGGGCTATTCCCTTGGCACGGGCATCTGCGGGGCTACGCAGCCGGACGGGACGTCCCCCCACGCGGATTTCACCGCCTGTCGCAGGCACAAGCCCGCCGAGCACATGCGCCAGCTCTGTCCGGCCAGCACCGACCAAGCCGGCGAGGCCGAGCACTTCGCCGCAACGCAGCTCGAACGTCACATCGTTCACGCCGGGAGCCTGCAGGCCGCATACGCTCAGCGCGACCTCGCCCGGAACGTGAGGCGGGCGCGGATAATGCGCCTTCAGCTCGCGACCGACCATCCAGGTGATGAGCTGCGGCATGTCCAGATCGGCCGCGCGCTGGGTGCCGATGTTCCGGCCATCGCGCAGGATTGTCATGCGGTCAGCGAGGCGGCTGATCTCCTCAAGTCGGTGCGATATATAGATGATGCCGACCCCCTGCCCGCGCAACCGGCGAAGCTTGACAAACAGCGCTTCGGTCTCGGATTCGCTGAGCGATGCCGTAGGTTCATCAAGCACAAGGATGCGGACCTTGACCGCGAGGGCCCGGGCGATTTCCACAAGCTGCCGCCGCGCGACATTCAATTCACTGACACGCTCGTTCACATCGCCAAGCTCAGGCAGCTCAAGCTCATCACGCAGCCGCGCGGCATCCGCAATCAGGCGGCGCCGGTCGAGCAGGCCGAAGCGGGCCGGCTCACGCCCGAGGAACAGGTTGGCGGCAATGGTAAGATTCGGGGCCAGCGCAAGCTCCTGATGAATCAGCCTGATGCCGAGCCCGTCGGCGGCGGTGGCGCTCCAGATTTGGACCAACGCGCCATCAA
>CAZXVN010000567.1:0-9462 GCA_964643945.1 uncultured Lentisphaeraceae bacterium
CAGGGTTGTTATTCAGATAGACCAATAATCGTTTCAAGAGTGGACCCCTGCTGTCGGGGATGCGACCTCGACGGTCATTCCAAGCGCGTGCAACACCTGCAGCGTCTTATTGAGTTGGCAGGTCGGCTTCCCTTTTTCCAAATCGATGATGACACGGATGCCCGTGTCACATGTCATCGCCAGATCCTTCTGGGTGATCTTCAGCGATTTCCGACGTGCCCTGATTTCAGAACCTAAGTGTTTGGGTGTTTTAATTTTCATGTATTACCGTAAGGTCTGACCCCGTTGCACCCGGCATCGTTGCCCACTGAGGATGCGCGATAACCGGTTGGGCGAACGCCGTTGCCTGCCGGCTTGCCTCGCCCGCATCGAAAGCCCCATGGGTATGTAGCCCGTAACGCAACCGGATCGGTCCGGGCTGGCTCCGCGGGAAGTTGGTGTTCCAGTAGTTGTTCAGGGACCACGCGAGAAGCAACGGGTTCTTCGGACGGGGAACTGCTTCCAACGGCGGCCCAAAATGAAAGTCGCCGGCCATCACCATGGGCGCGTCAGGACAGAACAAGGTCGCCCCCCACCCCTCCGTATACAGGGCGAGATAGGATTCAACCGTCAGCCAGCCGCGACAGGCCCCCGGCAACTGCTCCGCATCCAACTCGACAGCCCTCCCTGCCGTATCAAAATGGGCGCGCCAACCGGACGGCAGCGCAAGCGGGATGACAAAATAGATGGCCTCCGGCTCAGCCTGCGCCAGCTTCTCAAATTCGACCTCCAACGCGATCACCGGCGAATCCGCGCGCAAGATGATGCGCTGCGTCAACTGGTCCACACCCGGCGCTTCAAAGCACCGGATAAGCGCAATCGATCCCGCCCCACGCTCCACCCGACATTCGATCGGACGCGTAGCGCGTTCGCGCACCGCCCGCCACGATTTCCAACACGACTGATCGACCTTCTCGCGATCCAAGTCGCGTTCGTAGATAGCTTCGCGCCGCCCGTCAATAAGCGCATCGGGACATTCGCGGACAAAGTCGAAGAAATCATAAGCTC
The DNA here is from genome assembly GCA_964643945.1 of uncultured Lentisphaeraceae bacterium. Taxonomy (GTDB): domain Bacteria; phylum Verrucomicrobiota; class Kiritimatiellia; order RFP12; family UBA1067; genus JAHFSX01. The sequence continues at coordinate 1,048 of CAZXVN010000567.1, forward strand.
CGCCAGCCGCCAGAATCTCTTGACCCAATACCTTATCGGAAAGAGATAGTACACGTCCCGTCACCGGGTCGAATGTCAACCGGTGCGTCGGCGACTCGATCAGCGCGTCGCCTTTACTTGCCACTTCAATGCGGACATTGTTGAACGCGCGGAAGGTGACTGGTGTTCGCCGGTCTTCGTGCCGTAAGCGGGTGTCTTCGGGTGATGGCGAAAGCGTTGCGAGCGGAATACGCTTTGTGCCAAAAGCCGACAACCCAATCGGTCCGACAATTTCCACATCAGTCGGCGCAACTGGTTTAAAGCGCTCGCAGCGCAGCTGCGGACCGGGTTTGCGCCACGCAATCGGGATCTCAACGTACTCGGTGCGTGCGCTTGCAGAGGGGTTGACAAACAAAACAGAGTCCGGCGACGTTTCTGACTGCGCTGTGTTCCCGGCAAGTGTTTCAAGTTCGTTCGTGAGCACATAACCAGCCAGTTCACGGGCTTCGATAGCCAGTGTGGCTTTCAAATGGTCTTGAACCAACGCAGGCTCAAGGCCGCCCGCAGTATCCCAATAACTCCAGGTGTGCTCGTTAAACAGGTCCAGCAGGTCCCTGGCGCGCTCGGCGACTCGCCGGACGGCTTCAGGACGCGGCGCGACGGCGAGGCAATCGGCAGTGTCTAGCGCACGTTTTGCGGCGCGGGAGCGGGCGACGTTCCCCGCCGTGCTGGCGCATCCGAAATTCCAATAGTCTGTCCAGTCGCCCGAAAGCAGCGGCAACTTTTCATCCGGGATCAGTCGGATGCGTTCGAGCAAATCTTCTGCCGTCACATACCGGATGTGCGGCTGCCGCCCCGACTCGTTCCATTGACGGATGAGCTTGGCCACTGACAGATTGGGCGGTGAATTATCCCACATTTCAGGCGCAGCAGTGGTTGTGAGATAGAGGAAGTCGTGCGGATATCCGACACCTTCGAGATGGCTCAAATAACTGGAAAGGCCTTTTTGCATGGTGTCGAGCGAACGTTCCCAGGTCAAAAGGATCTGATCGAACATCGTGTAATGGTTGCCGTTCATGACACGCAGCTCGCGTCCTGACGGCGTGCGCCAGCGGAACACGCCCGGCCGCGGACGGACAGGAGCGCCTAAGTGGGTGTTGATGCCCATGACCAGAAGGTCGATGCCGTGATCCAAGAGAAGATCGGCGAGCGGCCACGGCACGCCGTTGACATCGTGCTGGATCGCCGTTGAGATGCGGACGCCCAAGCGTTCACGTAATTCGGCCACTGGTACAAGTTGCCGTGCGAGTTGCGCCGCTGAATTCAACGGAGTGATGTTGTAACGCATAGCGCCGACTGCCAAACGGCCTTGGCGGACAAACGCTCTGAAACACGCCACGTCAGCGTCAGGGGCGGTCTCAAGCCATTTCAGCAGAGGTGCCGTAACCTCGCACGTCCATTTCGGACGCGACCCCTCCGGCCAATCCGCCGTCTCCGCCAGCAGAGCTAAGGCTTGGTCGATATGCTCACGCTGAAGCTCCATAATCACAGGTTGGCTGTGCGTGTAGCCCACATCCAGATGGCTATGATGCAAAACTAAAATTTCTTTAATACTCATAATCCTTTTCAATCTTCTGGCAATGTCTTGTACCACGTGAAGTAAAGGGCGACACAGGCACCGCTGAAGATCATGGCACAGAGGGCGCCCTTCATCGGCCAGTGACCCAGAAAGTAGACCGGCATCATGTATAGCGCGAACGACGCGATCATGCCAAGTACGATATTCACGCCGATCAGCAACAGGCTGATGCTGGACGCCAGCGGCAGGCCCATGGCGCGTGCGGCTGCCTCCTCGCGTTTCCAGAAACCGAACGGCCGCACCTTGGCGTAGAAGCCCGCACTGACTTCAGGCTCTAACGCCGGCGTCAGAAGCGAGACCACGATACAGGCAACCGTAGAGACGCCAAGTGTGACGTAGGTGTAGATATCGGTCGGAATGCTTTTCAGGACGTTTCCCGCAGGCACAAAATTGCTGGCGAGCATGGACAGGGAAGGCACGACCCCGGCAAGGCAGCCTGCGGCGAAACCCCAGCCGTTCATGCGTCCCCAATACCAACGCAACGCCAATGGGACGACAAAGCACGTAAGAAGCCCGCCCAGCATCCAGCTCCAGATCACATTCATCGCGCTGCCGCCGCCGCGGTTCTGTGACTCGACCATGCCATAGCCGATCGCGATGGCAATGAAGGCGAGCAGGAGCGTGGCGAGATAGCTGACCCGGATCAGCTCTTTCGACTCGTCCGACACCTTCGGACGCAACAATGGCTGGTAGAGGTCACGCACGATGATCGAGGCGCAGGCATTGATCTCCGAGCAGAAACTCGTCATGAAAGAGGCGGAGAGTCCCGCCACAACCAAACCAAGGAAACCCGGCTTCAAGAGTCCTGACTTGAGGAACAGCGGCATGACACATTCGGGGTCTGTACTGAGCTGCGTCTTATAGAGCGTATAGCCGAGAAAGCAGAGGCCAGCGGTCATGAGCCAGCGGGGAAAGCCGAGGAACTGCCAGAGTGCGGCCATCAGCGCGGCCTCGCGGGTATTTTTTGTCGCCAAAAACCGCTGCTCGCCGTAACGTCCGCCCGCGCCGCCGATACAGCCGATCATCCCGATGATCGAACCTGCCAGCACCATGCCTGAAAAATCTTTCCAGCAGACGTAGCCCTTCGCTGACTCAAACATGCCGATCCTGGGCATACGCTCCGGGATCAGCGATGTCCAGTAATCCACACCCACCGCTGTTGCGCCGGCACCATGTGCGACCGATGCGTGAAGCGACTCGGCACTGTACTGGCTGTAGCAGACATAGCTGATGACAAAAGCCACCGAGAAGAGAACGACCGTCTGCAGAAACTCGCTGAAGATAACACCCTTGAAGCCGCCGAACAGCACATAGACGCTGGTCAGCGTCACAGCCACCAACGACAACAGATGCGCCGCCTCATACGTGCAGCCGAACACCATTGAGAATTTGTGGATGATGATGTACGACATGCAGAGCGAGGCCACGCTGAAAAGGCTGATCATCAGCGCGAAGCTCGTTCGCGCCCATTGGGCGCCTGACCCGACACCGAAACGCACCTTGTTCAACTCGGCTGCCGTCATGCACCCGCACCGCCTGATCCAGATGCCCGAATACGCCATCAGAAAGACCGCGCTCGGCATCCACCAGACCAAGGTGACGTAGAAAGACTTCATCCCCAACACCATCAGGATGGCCAAATTCCAAACCGTGCCGTTGATGGAGAAGTTGGTCGATGCGCCGGAGGCGGCGAGCATCCACCACTTGTTCTCGGACCCGAGGAAGTACGTCTTCTCGCTTTCCGCCGATTTCCGGGAAAAGAAGAACCCGGCGCCCACGGCGATCAGGAGAAAGACACCGATGATCAGATAGTCGATAACAGAAAAACTCACATCTGTATTCCTTTGTAATGCTCCCCGGTGTTTTCACTTCAAGATCCCGATTCGATCCTGTCCCACTCTTCAAAAGCGGTTTCCACCATCCCGGGAACAACCCCGAGATCAAACGAAAGCTGTGCCATGATCCCGCCTGACACGTTCCCGTGAAGTCATCACGCCACGCCTATTCATTCCGGTATGATCCAATCCACTCAAAGCAGGTTCTCCTTTTAATACAGGAATAAAACTAATCCTCCAAACATTTATACCATCATTGATCGCCGTCTGGCAACAGTCCGAGGATTTCGCCGACGCCCGTCCTCATGAGCAGGCGTTCACCCGTGAGCGTTTCCGCCTTTTTGCCGTTGCGGGTCACGGCGACAGCCGTGCCTAGCCACGGGTTGACAACGGTGCAATCCCTGCCCTTCTCGCTGACGATCTTCACTCCGGAGACGATGCCGTTCTTCATTCCCGCCGAGACCAGAAAAGCGCCTACCGTCCGCAAGGTTCCGAATTTTGCATCCGTCTCTTTGGGCCAACACGGGAACAAACGAATCACAAATGAAACCTGCGATTCCCCATTCTTCACTTCTGACTTCTGACTTCTGGAATCTGACTTCTCCACCTGGCTCTGCAGAAGCATCTCGTTGATCGCATTGAAGCCCGCGCAGTTCTCGATGCCGCCGCCACCGTAGGAGAGCAACCGGTTGGACATCGAACGTTTGTCGCACTCGGTCCGCAGCCCCGCCAGAATAGCTTTTGGGTCATGGCCGACGCGGGCGCAGGCGGTATACCATGTGGCGAAGCCGTTACCGTCACTCCAGCGCCCCATCGCCTGAATCATGTTGCGGGCGATTTCCAGCAGTTTCGGATCGCTGTCGAGGCTGATCGCGCCGGCCGGGAAGATGTGCTGGATGCCGAGCGTGTTGTCATTGCACCAGGCCATGCCTTTCTCCGCGTAGCGGAACACCGTCTTGCCGTTGCGCTCCTGGGTCGGAAAGGCGCTGAGCTTCCCGCAAATGTCCTGCCACTTGGCGCGCCGGTTCTCGTCCACGCCCAGGTCCGCGCTCATCACCAGCATGTTCTTGAACAGCGTGCCCACCAAGCCCAATGACAGAAGGTTGTTCATGTCCGGACCGGATCCCTCATGCATCGAGTCGTTGTAGATGATATACCTGCCATTTTCAAACTTCAGATAGTCCTCCCAGAAATCCGCAACCTCGCGCAAGAAGGTGTAGCCGCTATTTTTCAGCCACTCTTTGTCCTGCGTGTACTGGTAGTGCCAGATAAAGTTGAGCGCGGCGTAGGCGGCGTTACTGCGTTGCCCCCAATCGCTATCGTCGCCTTCAGGGCACATGCCCCACGGGCCGATGCTGACCGGGAAATGCACGCCCCTCCAGCCTTTCTTCTCAGCGATCTTTTTGCCGCGGGGAACAAACTCATTGATCGCCTGATAGAGCGGCAGGGAAACATCGGCATGGTTGGCGGCATACACACCGAAGTAAGGCGCCTGGAAGTTGTAGTTCAAATGAAAATCACCATGCCAGCCGGGCTTGTCCGTGGTCACCCAGTTGCCCCACAGGCCCGGCGCCACCTTGCCCGCGCGGCTGCACGAGGCCATGATGTATTGCGCCGCATACCAGTGCTGTTCGAGAACTTTGTCGGGAATCTCGATGAAGGACTTGTTCCAGAAGGCTTGCCACCATTGGCGATGCAGGATGCCATATTCCGCAATCTTGCCGGCTGTCAACGCGGCGGTCAGCGATTGGGCCTCGGCCAGCGGATCCTTGCCCTTGCAATCGAGGTCGCTCAAAATGGCGGCAACAATGACGGCTGTCTTGCCAGGGTCCAGCGTTAACATGCCGGCATCGGCGTTACCGAGGATACGGGTGGCGACAGCAATCTTGCGGCTGTCAGGACCGGGATTGGGAGCGTCCAGATCATAAAGAACTGCGGAACCGGATGAGGCAACCGACAGGATGGATTTCTTCACGATACCGCCCATCAGCACAGCCATGTGTTTGTCGTCGAAAATGCCAGCCACATGGATCCACTGGTCGAGCGGAATCTGGTCATCGCACTGCAAGTAGAAGCCACCGATGGAAAACCGCAGACGGCCATTGGAGAGTCCGAAACTATAACCCTGATTCCACTCGCCTTTGCTCATGATATAATCGGCGTCTGTGGAGCGCCTGGCGACTTTGACCCACCCCGAAATGGTGAGGGCTTTGGAGATCGCAGGGGCGGTCAGGGGTAGACGGGTATTGCCGTCAAAGGTTTTCACCTCGCCGCGTTTGCCCTGCGCGAGTTGGGCGATTTCCGCCTCGCTTAGGGCCCGGTCGAGAACTGTGATGTCCGCCATTTCGCCGCTGAAGAACCAGCGTCCGGCACCGAGTTGCTCACACCCCAACAGAATGGGCACACCCGTGTCCTTGACGCTGGGTGGCAGCAAGCCGCTTGTCCCGTTTTTCAACGTCATGACCAGCGGGACGGTTCCCGTGTTAGCCAGTTCGACGCACAGCAGATTGCGATTAGCATCAACCCAGGAGCGTGAGGCGAGCGCGGTATTGCCCTTGACGTAATCGCCGCGCAGCTCCGCATGCTGCATGTCCACCGTGGTCTTTAAGGACGCGCCGCCCAAGGCCGGTGTCATGATCCGCATCTGTCCCACTGCCAGGACAGACTGGGAGAGCCTTCCCCAGGAGTCATTCTTGCCGATATAGAAAACAAGCTCTTCCGCCGGGCCGGACAGCATGACGCCCACATCGCCATTGCCCATGAGCGGCCCGCCGGCCATAGCCCCGGTCGGCCCGCCGGCCGGCCCGTTAATGACAAACGACTGCCTGCCGGCAATCGATTCACCCTCGGACAATAACGCTCCGTAAGCCCGCGATGCGGTTGTCAGAATCGCCGCAACCGATAACACATTCTTCAGACATTTTACTGCTTCATTCACTTGTTTGTTCCTTACTCGCGTTGTTATTGAGCCTTGCGAATATGTGTCACACGGTTCCGCCGGTAGGGACGGCTCGCCGAGCCGTCCCTACCGGCCTTGAGCGTCCAGAACCTTCTTTAAAGTTTTTCCGCCATCAATGGAAGAGTAGAGTCCATCCGTGAACAGCAGCATCCAGAAATCACCTTTGGCATGTTCTCCGCAAGCTGTTCCTGTTTTAAAACAACGGCACGACTGAACCTCGCGGTACTAGCCGTGTAGTGTTCCAGGCGGTTCTTGGCAGTTCTTGGGCTTCTCCATCTGGTCAAGGCGTTCCGAAACCGCATCGAGTTTGCGGATGACCCTGTCTATCTTTTCCTCTTCGTGCTTGTTATCCTGCTGGACAAAGAACGATGCGACTGTCGCGGTGAACGTGCCGAAAAGGGCCACACCAGCAACCATCAAGACTGCCCCCACAATGCGTCCGACAGTCGTTGCCGGGTAAACGTCACCGTAACCCACGGTGGTGACCGTCGCAAGCGACCACCAAAGGGCATCTTCCGCAGTCCTAATGGTTGACTCAGGGACAGTCTCCCAATTGAGGATAATAATAGACGCGAACACGATCAACACAAAAGAGATCAGCGTGACTGTAGCGAATGTGCCGCGCGCTCTGTTGTCAAACAGGTGCGTGACGATAACACGCGTTGACCGAATGCCACGAAGCATCCGCAGAATCCTGACAAGGCGGGCCAAGCGACCGATGCGCAGAAAAGGCAGACTTGGGATGCTTGAAACAAGGTCAATCCAACCCCACTTAAGATAGCCCCATTTACTTTTTGCCGCCTTCAACTGTAGGAAGAAGTCAGTTGCAAACACCGCGCATACCGCCAGGTCAACCACATTGAGTAATTGAGTAACTTCTGCTGGCAACGGAAACATCGTTTCCACCAAAAGCACTATGAGGACGTACACTGAAAAGAACAGCATCAGGAACTGCCAAGCCGAGAGACCTTTATCTTGAGCTTTATCCATTGATCATACCCTGTTGATTGAGTTGTTGCTCCCGAGAACGTTCCTTGGCCAGTGTCAGGCGGTAGTCTTCTGCCTTGGCTATTTTTGTGAACTCCACAACCTTATTGTAATGAGTTCGCACAACCTCTTCCAACATTCGCATTTAGCAAACAGGCCAAGATATCTAAAAGAACTACGGCGCAAACGACTTGCCGGGACCCCAAGACTGAAAAGATCCGCACCCCCCGCTCCCTCGCGTTCGAGCACCCCGTAGCGCTGCCTCGTGCCTCCAAACCCCATGCCTTGCGAGGGCTTTGGAACACGGGGCTCCGGGACGCCGCCGCGGCCTGCGCGCAACACAGCGCCAAGATACCGGAAATCGCGCCCCGCAGACCCCATCCGCCTCGCTGAATTGATGTCATCGGGTTCCTCAATTCATCAGCGCATGGATCGGCGCGGGGATGTGTCCTCCGCGCCTGACGAAGGCCTCGGAACCCTGAGGGCACGCCGGGGCCGTGACGACGCCGGCGCCGCAAAGGCCGCCGAACTCAACCCGTTCACCCCGCGCCGCGCCGGGCACCGGGATGATCCGCACGCCGGTGGTCTTGCGGGTCGAGATGCCGATCGCCGCCTCGTCCATGATGATCCCCGCCAGACACGCCTCGGTCGTGTCGCCCGGCAGCAGAATCATGTCGAGGCCGACCGAACAGACTGCGGTCATCGCCTCCAGCTTCTCCAGGGTCAAGTCCCCCCGCTCAACCGCCTGCGAGAGGGCGTGATCCTCCATCACCGGAATAAAGGCCCCGGAGAGGCCACCCACCGCGCTCGAGGCGAACGCGCCGCCTTTCTTGACGGCGTCGTTGAGCAGCATCACGGCGGCGGTCGTTCCCGGGGCGCCGACCCGCTCCACGCCCATGGCCTGATAAATCTCGCCGACGCTGTCGCCCACCCGCGGCGTCGGCGCGAGCGAGAGGTCCACCACGCCGAAGGGGACGTTCAACCGGCCGGCCACTTCGCGGCCGATCAGTTCGCCC
>CAZXVN010000568.1:0-2922 GCA_964643945.1 uncultured Lentisphaeraceae bacterium
ACTCGGCAAAGCCAAGGCGCTCGTTACCCGCCAAGGCACCCGGATACTGTTGGAGGTTTCCAAGAAGCAACGCACCCTTTTAGCGTCACTCAAACTTCCCGAACTGGCATAGCTACCATAGACGGGGGGACTTTAGGTTACAACTCGGCCAACGTCGCTGAACTGTGGCGGATGACCTCCACCAATAACACCGGCAGGATCGTGTTCGAGAACTTCAACGAGTTTGTCATGAACACCCCCGTTCCGCCCAAGACCATCATCCCGCGCGAGCCTTCGTTCTGGGAGGGGGCTTGGGACACCGTCAAGACCCTCGGCCCCTGGGCCTTCTTCTATGGCGCCGTCCAGTCCGGAGCCATGGACGGCGGCACGCATAGCACCGTCAACAACTACACCACAGCCTCGCCGTAACCACTCGGCCAGATATCAGACAAGCCATAGAGCATCGACATTCTGACATACAGCATTAAAAGGCACACGGACATTTCTGCCGGTGTGCCTTTTGTTATTCTGGTCGGAAACGGTTGGATTATCCAGCGTCTAAGTTAGCAGCCACTCGTACCTTATTTTCCCAGTTGCTTTGCGGGGGCTGTTGCAGGGCTGTTTTGCGGCTTGCTTGGGTAGTGTCCACTCATCTCGCATAAGAGATCAATCAGCCCATTAGCAGCATGCGGAGGCACAATCAGCCGTGTCTGTTCGCAGAATTCATTGGGCATGGCCGCCGCAAATTGCACAAGGATCATGCCATCTTTCCGCGATGAAACCCTCACAATATCTGCAAAAAGCAAAGGCAGTGACTCGTTCGCTTTGAACGGGATTTCTTCATTCTTCTTTAATGTCGGCATAGGGATTCTCCTCGGTGTTCTGCTTACTGACGGTGCCCGACGAAATGTCGCCGCTCGGCACTGAAACACGCATTCTCTTCATGAAGTAATCACGGGGGTATCTCGACTCCACTTCGGATGTCACCTCGTATTCTACCGGCCTCGACTCTGGTTGCCGAAGAGTGAAGCGGCCATCCTCCTCTGTGCGAAACAGTTCGACCGATTTCCCCAGATAGAACCTGTCGCCGTCATGAATCGTCTGGTAGATGAAACCACGCGAAATCCGGCGGTGTTTGTGCAACGCCTGACGACTGATGCCGAGCATCTTTGCGGTCGAAGCGGCCGAAATAAAACCAACCAAAGGCATGGCTTTCAAGATGCCGTCGAGTTCCTTGTCTCGAGCCTCTTCAATTTTCCTCGCATCATCCGAGCCAAACAGTCGGTCGCCACAATGCGAGCAATGCATGTAGGACACATCCGCCACATAGAAAGTTCCGATCTCGTCATCATCAACCCGGAATTTCGCCTCTTGGCGCTCCCGATATTCGCCCTTACCACATTCGTAGCACTTCATGGCTTCACCCCGATTTAATCGGTTTCCTTGAAACTGTTGACTATAAGCAGGACGCCATCTTCAATATAGAAGTGCGTGTAGACTTCCTCATCCAGAAATCGGCTCTTGTAGAAGTCGAGCATGATTCCATCCGAGTACCTTGCATTCGACCAAGCGCTCTTGCAGAAGTGGCACGGCTTCAATGCGAGAATCGCACGCTTGATATCCTCGTCCTTCCAGCGAAAAGCTTTCCAAGCACCCACGAGAGCATTCTGACGCACCTTACACTGCCCGTTGGTCACAAGCTGCTTGACCTTTTGCAACGGGTATGTCGCTCTGGGCTGACCCTGCCTTTGCATTCCGTTTCCTTCATTGCGTTTCGAACGTTAGCACAATGGTTGACGGATGTCAACCCTCGCCTTCAGTCAATTCGTGCCGGGGGATCACTCACCCCCAAAAGCAGCGTTGCCTCACGGTGCGTTTGTTTTGGTGCCCCCGTCTTGGCCTTGACTCTCCTCTTCCGCCCCTTCGTCTTCTCCACCGGCAAGAGCGGCGCGGTGATCGACTCGTACAGCGCGAAAAGAAATTCCACGCGCTGGCGGTCGGACGTGAAGGGCGCTGTGCGGTAACAGCGGTCCACCGCGCGGTCGAGGTCGGCATGGGCCTTGACCAGGCCAGGTGGCATGAAGAGCGGATCGTAGAGATCGGCAAGCGTCGATGTCAGGCTTTTTGTCCTTGCTTCCAAGACCGTCTGCGCCGCCGTCTCCACCGCCTCCCGCTGCTTGTCACTCACCTCCTGCGGCCACGGAAAATTGTTGTAGACGAGCTTGTTTGAGTAACGGTAATCAGATTTCAGTCGCCCGCATACCATTCGCGTCCACGCCATGTGCATTTGCGAGGTTAACACACCAAAGTGATAAGGGGTTGCGCCCGGGATGATAAGGACAAGGTTGCTGGCGATTGTCTGTGGGGGCATAAATCCGATTGGGATGTACTTCCGTCTTTCGGATGAAACACTTGGTATAAGCAGATAAGTTTCTTCTTGATGACTGGTAAAGGCAAACTGCGTCGGAGTTGCAGCAAGTTTCTGTGTTTCGGCACGGTCGCTTGAAAGGCGGAATGCGCTAACCGCTTCGATGCGCGCAACAATAGTCGGTGATTGGCGAAATTTACTGATGTCGGCGTCTTTAAGCCACAAACACCAGCGCTTTTTTCCGTTCAGAAATTCTTCAGCTCCTAAAAAGAGACGCATATATGGCTCAATCGATGGTGTTGCAGCCAAAAGTTCGTCATGCTCTCGTTCGTTGAGGATAAGATTTCCACCGTCAATCGGTTGATTGCCAAACTTGATCTCCGGCACGTCGCACAGTGGCTTAGTGCGGTTTATGATGACGGTATCAGAACCCTCGACCAGGTATGGGCTGATGTTCTTGGCCTCGATAACCGTGACCGCGCCGTCGGCCTCTTCGTAAAGGCGCTTTGTCCCGCTGAACGTCTGCGCGAAGCCGCCAATGACCACGTGCACGTGGGCCTTGCCCCGCTCCTCGC
>CAZXVN010000569.1:0-3898 GCA_964643945.1 uncultured Lentisphaeraceae bacterium
TCTTTCGTCGTTCGTTTCCACGCCCATCGCGGACAGAGGAGTTATCCACAACCCCGCCAAAGGGCCTTTACCGGCCCGTCGGCGGGGCTGTGGGTAACTCCGTCATCTTTGTTTACCCATGAATTCTGGTGAGGAGCCAAACAATTAAAGTCACACGCCAAACTCCGCAAGAATATGACAAGCAGTTGCTGGGGATGAGCCGCAGAGAAATCGGCACGTTGGACAGCGGCCAGAAGAAGGAATTGCGGCAAGCATTTTTTGACGCATGCACCGCACGCAGGACAACATCCTCGTGAGCCATGAGACGTCCGGACGAAGAATCCCGAGACCGGCGGACTCATTCGGGAGGATCGCTACCTCAACATGTTCTGGCCGCAGATCGCCACGGTTTATGACCTGCATTTCGGCGAAGGGGTTTCCGGCACAACGTTCGGAAGAGCTAACCCGCTGACAATCGACGGCCGTTTTCCGCCACTGGAAAAAGGCAAAAAAAAGATGCCATGAGTATAGGAGCACGAAGCCCTCACGGCTCGAGGCCGAATTTCTCTCACAACATCGAAAATACTTTACACTATCTTCCCCCCCGACCCGCAAGCGCGGATTCAAAACTGCACCAACGGCCTATGGTTTGCCGTCGGTCGTTCCGCCCGCAAGGGCAACCAACTGCACGCAGATGTCCACGATCTCGTCGAGCCGGGCCTCGTAGTCTTCAGGTTTCAGGCCCACTGACGTCATCAGCCAGGGAGACATTGTGGCGAAGGCAAAGAGACTGGCATTGATGTAGGCGCTGACCAGTCGGGGATCCATCCTTTTCCGGGCCGTCGGAGCTTTTGCCTGAAGCTTGCTTATCAAGGCGGCCAACAGTACCGCCGGCGTGGGAACCGCCGGATCAAGCAGTTTCTCGGGCTTGACGCCTGCAAGCTCCGCCCTCGTGATGATCAGCGCGTAGTCGCGAAAGCGGGCCATGCCGGTTTCAAGCAGCCTTCGGAAGTCGTCGAGAGCATGATCGGGTTCACCCGCTCCGGATGGGGGGATCTGTTTGCCGAAGTCCTCGATCTCGCTTCGGATGATCGCGGCGATCAAGCGTTTGCGCGTGCCGAAATACTGCTGGACCAGACCGTGGCTCACGCCAGCGGCCTTGGCGATGTCGCGGATGCTCGCCTTGGCGATGCCGCGCTCCGCGAACAGTTGCCTGGCCGCATGGATGATCGCGGCCTTCGATCTTCCGGCATCTCGTTTCTTGATTTCCGCTTTCATCTTTTCAGGTCAATTTTACCATGGCGCCGCGACGTGCGACAATCCGGAAAACGGGGTGTTGACATAACTATACGACTGTATACATAATGGGCCTCCACAACACGTCAAAAAAACGGAAGCGCCCTGTCAGCCGCCCTCTCTGACGAGCGCACACCGGAATGAGAGGAGAAATAATGAGCCCGCGCAAAGCCATCACATCGTGTCACGGAATGTCTGTCTTCGCCTTGATCGCCGCCGCTCTGGCGCTGGCGCCCGCACTGTCGCGCGGGCAAGTGCCGGGCATGACGCTGGATCAGCAGAACGACCACTACGGGTACTACACCTATAATACGCACAGCGGCTGGCAGTCGTTCACCGCCGGTACCAACGGGCATCTGGGCGCCGTCCAGCTCTGGCTCTACTCGACAGGCGGCAGCTCGGGCTATTCGGGGGGCGGTAACTGGTCCGCGACGCTGCGGATCTACGAAGGCGAAGGCTCTTCAGGCCGGATTCTGGCCGAACAACCGATCTCCGGAGACGGCGCCTTGCAGCGCCGCTCGTTTGTGCTGGACACTCCTGTCCGACAAACAGCAGGTCAGAAATACACGATCTACTTCGGAGGCTCCGCAGTTCATCTCACGGTGCGGATGTCAGTTGATCTGTACTCCGGCGGGTACTCCGCGAACTCCGGCTACGACTACAACTTCATGACCTACGTGATCACCAGCGACTGGTCGGAGGAGGCCTACCGAGACACGACCTTCACCACGAACATGACCGTGATCAGCACCGCGGCGCAACTGGCGCAGTTCGCGCATCTGGTGAACAGCGGCACCAAGATGAGCGCCTCTGCGGTCGAACTGGCGGCCGACCTCAACCTGACGGGCCATTTCTGGACGCCGATCGCCACCAACGGCCATCCCGGCGGTAGCTACAGGTTCCTGGGTAATGGCCATACGGTCCGCAGCGTCGTCATCGACCGGCCAAACGCCGACTGCCAGGGGTTGTTCGGGTACTGGTCCGCAAGGATATACGGCCTGACGGTCGCCGACGCCGACATCGGTGGCGCGATTGCGTCGGAGGCATCGCGGGCAAAGCCACCGAGATGATCAACGGCTGCCGGTCCGGCGGCCGCGTCGCGGGCCGGAGCAACGTCGGCGGCATTGTGGGCTACACCGTGCAGGATCTCAAGTTCTGCGTGAACAGCGGCACGGTGAGTGGGGCCGACTGGGTCGGCGGTGTAGTCGGCTTCGGAGACAGCCCGGTCATTGGCTGTTCGAACAGCGGCGCCGTCAGCGGCAGCAACACCGTAGGCGGCGTGGCGGGAGAGTGCCCCCTCCCCATGTCGTGCGACAACAGCGGGCCTGTCGCCGGCGTCGCGGGCGGTGCGCGGATCGGCGGCGTCGTGGGATATTCCTGGTGGTGGGTGGACACTTGCCGCAACAGCGGCAGCGTGACCGGACCGGTCTCGGTGGGAGGGCTCGTGGGGGCGTGCGAAGGTGCGGTGAATGTCGGCGTCAACTCAGGTTCCGTGAGCGGCGACTCGTCCGTGGGCGGAGTGGTCGGAAGCCTGTCTTCGTTGCCCGGCTACCCGGCTGCGATGCTCAACAGCGCCAACTGCGGGGCGGTCAGGGGCACAAATAGTGTGGGCGGACTGGTCGGCGACAGTCAGGGCGGCACATGGAACTGCGCCAACACCGGCACCGTCAGCGGCGTTACCGCGGTCGGCGGCGTGGCGGGGTACCTGGGCAGCATCGGCACGGTTTCGAACTGCGCGAACGCTGGCGTCTTGTCCGGCCTGAACGGCGTGGGTGCCATGGCCGGCACGAATGACGGCGCCTGCGTCAACTCCTACTGGAAGCAGACCGGCGTGGCGCCGTTCAACCTCGCGGTGACGGGGGGCGGGACGGGCACGGTGACGGACTGCCAGTCGTTCTCCGCGGCCCCGGGGACCCTGACCTCGCCGGTGACGGTCGGCGGTGTCACGACCAACGGTCTTTCGGCCGTGCTCAATGCCTGGGCGGCGGCGAACTGGACCTGGGAGGCGCCTTTCCGCCGCTGGACCGCGGGCACGGCAGGCGCCTATCCCCTGCCGATGACGGCGTGCTGGACGGACACGGGGAACTACGACACGAACTGGTACAGCGAGGCCGGCTCGCAGTTCACACTGGGCACGGCCGCGCAACTTGCCGGGATCGCCGCGCTGGTCAACGCCGGCCACTCGTTCTCCAACAAGACGGTCACCCTGTCGGCGGACATCTCGCTGTCCGGCTTCCTGTGGGTTTCCATCGGTCAGGGATCATCATCGGGGCCGGAAAGCTATTCAGCCTTCTCCGGCACGTTCGACGGCAACGGCAAAACCGTAAGCGGGGCGTATGCGGGCGGAGGCCTGTATTCGGAAGACTTCCTAATGGCAAGCGTTTTTGGCGTGGTCGGCGAAGGCGCGATGATCCGGAACCTGAGGGTCGCGGACGCCGACCTGACGGGGATGATGGCCAGTGGCCTCGTGAACATGAATGATGGCGGGACGGTGCAGAACTGCAGCACCGGGGGACGCCTCAGAGGATACTACGGGGCGGGAGGGCTCGCCTGGATAAACCAAGGGGCGATCATGAACTGCTTCAGCAGTTTGGCGATTGACCCGTCCCCGGAGGCAAGTGCG
>CAZXVN010000570.1:0-4303 GCA_964643945.1 uncultured Lentisphaeraceae bacterium
GTCGTCTTCGGAACACCGTTCGCCACCATCTCATCCTCCAAACTCAGGAAGCCGCCGATCGAAGCACCGCCCGCGTGGCCCGTGGTGTGGTTGCCGATATCGAAGCCCTGGTCTGCCATGGCTTTCATCTGCCGCCAGGTCATGTACCAGTCCTTGCGCGTGCGGAAGGAGTCGAAGTCGCAGATATAAAATGAGCCGTTGAACCCGAAGGACTTCAGGATCGGCGCCACGACCGTATAGCCGCTCAGCGGCCCATCATCGAACGTGAGCGCCACCAGTTTGTCCGGGATTGGCTTCCGGAGTACCCCCATGGGATCGCCGACCTTTACCGGCTCTGCCCGGCTCACCAACAATCCTGAGAACAATACCGCGAACGCCAAACCCAGCGGAATACGTTTCACATTCATCTCATTTCATTTAGTGATTTCAGACAGCGTGGATTGGAACCTGTAGACTCCCGAACCCACGGCATAAACGGCAGCACCATTTTCCATTCTCACAAACGTCACACCTTCAGCCTTGGCTACAGGTTTTCCGGACTCGGTGACGACCCCGTCATTCTTCGCCGGAACATAGACCGTCGCCGTGGCATTGGGCGGAACAGCAACATCCATCGTCAAAGCCGCGCCTTCACGTTTCCAGTTGCTGACAACGGGGCCATAGATCGAAACAAACGATGTTTTGGCCCAGGTCAGGCCTTCACAGATCGCCGGCTTGATAGTGATTGTCCTGTATCCGGGGCTCGCCGCCTTGATCCCGCCCACGCCGCCGTAGAGATATTCGCCCACCGCGCCAAAGGCGTAGTGATTGAAAGAATTCATTCCAACATCGCCAAAACCTTTGTCAGGCGTCCAGCCGTTCCACCGCTCCCACATCGTTGTGGCCCCGTTCTTCACAGGAAACAGCCACGACGGATAGGTGTCTGTGAGCAGCAATCTATACGCCACGTCATCGCGCCCCGCCAGACTCAGCGCCGGCAGCAGCCGTGGCGTTCCGATGAAACCGGTGGCCAGATGCCAATCAAACCGCTTGACCTCATCGACAAACTTTGCCGCTGTCTTTTCACGCCTCTCTTCAGGAAGCAGGCCCATCGAGAATGCCAGCGCATAACCGGTCTGGCTGCAGCCCTTGAGCGAACCATCCGCCTGGAGAAATTCCTTCACGAAGGCCGCCTTCACCTCGTCGTGCAGCTTGGCATAACGCTGGGCGTCATCATCACGGCCGATAGCTTTGGCCATTTCCGACATGATCCGCGCCAGGTGCGCATGATAAGCGGTGTCAATGACCTCTGCGCTGGCGCTGCCGCCGGCATTCAGCCAGTCGCCAAACCCGCCCACCTTGGAAATGCCGTCCTTGGTTTTACCGTCGAGCCACTTCATGTACTTCTCCATGGCGGCAAACCGCTCAGCCACGATACGGGTGTCGCCGTATGCCCTGTAAACAGTATAGGTGCACAGCAGCGCGGCATCGCCCCAGGCCGTGGCGCCGCTGCCACCCATGACGTCCGGAACCACATGCGGGAATGACCCGTCGCCCTGCTGGTCATCCTCGCACGTCTGCAGCCAGCGGCTGAAGAACGCCGCCACGTCGAAGTTATACGCCGCCGTCGGCGCAAAGAACTGCGTATCACCTGTCCAGCCCATGCGCTCATCGCGCTGGGGACAATCCGTAGGCACCTCAAGGTAGTTGCCCTTCTGGCCCCAGATGATATTGCTGTAGAGTTTGTTCAAGAGCGGATACGAACACTCGAAACCGCCGGTCCGTTTCATCGGCGTATGCACGACAAGGCCGGTGACAGCGCCGGCCTCAGGTTTCTTCGTCAGTCCGCGAACTTCAACATACCTGAATCCATGAAAAGTAAAATACGGCTCAAGAACCTGCTCTCCCTTACCCGACAAAATGAAAAAGTCCGTGGCCGGAGCACTGCGCAGCGCGGCGGTATAGATGGTGCCGTCAGGATTGATCATCTCTCCATGCCGCAACGTAATTCGCTGACCCGCCGCGCCGCTCACCTTCAGGCGGACCCATCCGACCATGTTCTGGCCGAGATCGAATGTCCAGCAGCCCGGTCTTGGCTCCGTAACCTTGATGGCGGGAAGCTCGTTCATCACCCGTGATGGCTCGGCCACGGAGGCTTGTACGCGCATGCTCTTCTGGTCGGAATCAACCTGCACAGGTTCCCATTTGTTTTCATTGAATCCGGCTTTGTCCCAGCCTGGCATTTCCAGCCGCGAATCATACTCGCAGCCCATGATAATATCGCCATGCCGGATTGGGCCATACGAGGCCTTCCAGCTCGAATCACTCGCCACAACCTGCGTCGTGCCATCAGCCAGCTCAATCACAAGCCGGATCAGAAAGCGCGGCTTGCCACCATAGTAGTTGCGCCTGCAAAGATGCGCCAGGTCGCTGGCATACCAGCCATCCCCGAGAATGGCTCCGATCGCATTCGCGCCTTTCTCAACCTGTGATGTTACGTCGTACGTCTGGTAGTGTACCCGCTTGCGGAACTCCGTCCAACCCGGCGCAAAAACGTCATTGCTCACGCGCTTGCCATTCAGGCGAAGCTCGTACGTTCCCAGCGCAGTGACATACACCAGGGCACGCTTCACCGCCTTGTCCACACTGAACCCCTTGCGCAGATAGGGCGCAGGGATACGGGCCAGATCCGCCACCGGCGCACCGCCGCTCGCAGGGGAACCGCCTGCATCCGGAGCCGGCCACGCCGAATCGTCAAAATCAGGTTTCTCATACCCGGCGGCAGGTTCCTGCGAAGCTTTCCACGTCTTATCCGTCGGCACAACCATATCTTCGCCGGACTCGAACTGGATCACCAGCCTGCCCGTCACGCCCGGCATGTGTGGATCCGTATGACCTGCCGTCAGAGTCACGACATTGACGCCGGGCTTCAGTGCCCTGGCGGCATCCAATCGCGCGGTCCGCTCCCAGTGCGCAGCGGAACCAACAGCCTTGCCATTGATTGCCGCCTCGCAATAGTTGTATGCAGACAAAGCCAGAATTGCGCGCTTGATTTTACGTTCAGCCGGAAGGTCAAAACGTTTCCGGAAACAGGTGTTCACGCTCACCTTGCCCTTGTTGCCTGGCAGGACCAGCCAGTTCAGCCCCTGAATATTGAAGAGTTTGTCATCCGCAGCCGCCTCGGGCGAAATCAGGTAAGACGCATCATAGCCAATCCATTTAGCTTTCCAATCGTCAGGCTTGAGCAATCCCATCGACCAGAACGCAGGCTTGCCCCAGTCGCTGCATATGCCCTTTTCAGGCTTTAGTTTTCCGCCTTCATCCTTAGCGGTCCAAACCCTAACCTTCCAGTAACAGCGCATTCGCGACTCAAGAGGCTTGCCTGCATACTCAACCTGGTTGCACGTGTCACTCTCCACCTTCCCGCTGTCCCACAGATCGCCCGTGTCCTTCTGCAGCAACGCCTCCGAACTCGCCACCAGTATCTGATAGGCTGTTTGTTTAATGCCCCTCCCGCTTTGTGCCTCTGCGCCTTTGTTACTTTGCACTTCTGCCAACCAGCTCAGGCGCGGCTTTTCAACATCTATCCCCAGCGGATGCTCCCGATACTCGCACCGGAGCCCAGCCGGCGCGACATCCGCCTTAAACCAGCCCGCAAGCACAACCAGCGGCAACATTGCAGACAGCGCCGCAACCCCGAACAAAATCGCATTCTTTTTTTTCATAACACCCCATTAACCGGTTAAAGTTTCGTGAACAAGATTAGCGCTTTTCGGACTCCAGCGCCACATCGCAGAACGTCAGCGCGGCGATGCCGTTGGCGCCGACAATCAGCTTTTCCTGGTTCCAGCTCTTGAGATACGTGATCTTCTTCGCTGCGGAAGCTTCCTTCAGCTTGAGCGTGATCACGTTGCCGGCAACCGCGCCTGATGCGACTTTCCCAGGGGTGTCGTCCAGATAGAACTCGCTGACCAGCGAGTCCTTCCAGACCACGGGCTGGTCAAACGCCAAGGCGATCGCGTCCTTTGCCGCGCCCGCATAATAGGCCCGCTTGAGATCGGGCGCGGTGATGGAGGCGGTCGGCGCTTTCCCGTAAAAGTCCCTCTCGATCAGGGGCTGAATCATTCTCGCAAACTCAGACCAGCCGGTCAGCGGATAATGGCACGTCCCGATCGGCTTGATTCCCAGCGTGGACATGACGTCCATATTCGAGTAAAGGCGCGGCAGCGTCCGCTGCACCTCGCGCAGCATGTTGCCGTGCTCGCCGCCCATGGCGCAGGCGCCCGGCACGATCTGGTAGGTGTAGTAATGCCGGATGTTCGGA
>CAZXVN010000571.1:0-10624 GCA_964643945.1 uncultured Lentisphaeraceae bacterium
TCAGGGAAGCCGGAGGAGGTCTGCTACGCGCTGGAGGCTTCGCCCTCGTACCAACCGGGCATGCTGACCAGCGTGGGCGTGGTCAAGGCTTTAACCTTCGGTCTGACCGACATCTTTTCGGATGACATCTTTGTGGACAACAGCGGACCGAATCTCACCGACCCGCTGGCGTCGGGAACCCTCATGGGGTGGCGGGAGAAGCTGCTGGCGGAGGCCAAGCAGCATGCCCACCTGCTCAAGAAGCCGGATACGCGGGAAGCGGCGGAAAAACAGGCCGGGAAGCTGGTTGAGGCGATGCGTCCGGCGGAGCGCTTCTCGCTGGTCTGCGGGGACGGACACCTGGGGCTTCCGGCGTTTATGCGTCTGGGTATCCCAGGGATAAATTTCACGGATGCCAGTTCCGGGATCAACAACGGCGCCGGCCCGGTAGGCTGCCGCCACCCGAAGACGGTGGCGCATCCCTGCACGCTCCTGCTGGCCGCGACATGGAATACGGGGTTGGCCAAGGACTACGGGCAGGCCGTTGGCGAGGAGTGCCGCGCGGGCGGGACGCATGTGCTTCTGGGCCCCGGCATGAACCTCTACCGCGTATCTAAGGGCGGCCGCAACTTCGAGTACATGGGTGAAGATCCGGTGCTGACCGGAAACCTGGTGGAAAACTATGTGCGCGGCCTGCAGTCTACGGGAACCGGCGCGACACTCAAGCACTTCATCGCGAACGAGCTCGAGTTCCACCGCCGGGGAAGCAATTCGCAGATGGACGAGCGGACGCTGCATGAAGTCTACATGGAACCCTTCCGCAAGGGCATCGAGGCCGGCGCGTTCGCGGTCATGACCAGCTACAATCAGCTCAACGGCGAATGGGCGGGGCAGAGCCGCTTCGTCAACACCGACCTGCTGCGCGACACGTTGGGCTTCAGGGGCATCAGCATGACGGACTGGCTCGCCACCTATGACGGCGTAAAGGTGGCGCAGTCGGGAACCGATCTGGAGATGCCGGGCGGAGGGGCTCTTAAGAAGGACAGGGAGAAGGTGTTCGGAACGCCGGACATCGACCGCATGGCGAGGCGCATCGTGGCCGCCTGCATCTACGCGGGGTTCTACGAGCGTCCGCAGAAGGACGAGCGCTTCGAAAAGAACCGGCCCGCGTGGGAGCGGACGGCCACGCGCGTGAACCAGGAGGGCATCGTGCTGTTGAAAAACAACGGGGCGCTGCCGATGGCACGGCAGCAGACCGGCAGGAAGCTTCTCGTCGCGGGAAACTTCGCGCAACGCGCGGAGCTGGCGGGTGACGGCTCCGGACATGTGAAGGGCTACAATCTTAAAACCTATGCTCAGGCGCTGAAGGAGTATTCCCCGGATGCCGAGGTGTCGTACGCGGAGAAGCCGGAGGATGCGCAAATCCGGAACGCGGATTGGGTTGTCCTCTTTGCCGGCTTCGCGGGTGAGGGAGAGGGGCGGGACACGCGCTTTGTTCTGTCGGACGACGAACTGATCGCCAAGTGTGCAGAGTTGAACGCCAAGACGGTCGTCTGCATTGCCTCGGGCTGCGGCGTGCGCATGGAGTGGGCGGACAAGGCGGCTGCGGTTCTGTACGTGATGTTCGGCGGGCAGGCCGGGCCTGCGGCTTTGGCGGACGTTCTCTCGGGTATCGTGGATCCTTCGGGGAGGCTGCCATTCACCATCGAGAAACGCATCGAGGACTCGCCCGGCTTCGCCGGGCCGGAGCCGAAGCCCGACACGGAGAGGCCTTTTGCGGCTGACACCATCGGAAGTTACCTCATGGGCGAGTATTTTATATCGGATGACAAGAAGTCCTGTTATGTGCACAACGTGCAGTATTCGGAAGGCGTTTTCGTCGGTCACCGCTGGTACGAGTCGAAGAATATCCCGGTGCGTTTTCCGTTCGGGTTCGGCTTGGGGTACACGACCTTCGCGTACGAGGACCTCAAGACGGAGGTGAAGGGGCAAACGGTGAAGCTGAGCTTCACGCTGAAAAACACCGGAAAACGGACCGGGGCCGAGGTGGCCCAGGTCTACGTGGGCGACAAGGTTTGCAGCGTGCCCCGTCCGCCGCAGGAGCTGAAGGGCTTTCAGAAGGTGTGGCTCACAGCCAGCGAGTCCAAGCGCGTGGAAATCGAACTGGGGCCGGAGGCGTTTCGCTTCTGGAACCCGGCCTCGAAGCAATGGACGGTCGAGCCCGGCGAGTTTGAAATCCGCGTCGGCGCTTCATCAGCGGATATCCGCTTGAAAAAGAGCGTCAGGATCAAATGACATGAAAGAGAACCGCATGTTTCTTCCGTTCGTTTTAATGGCGGCAAGTGTCGCCTTCGGAGAGGAGACGAGACCGAACTATCTCGCGGTCGGTCTGTCATCGGCAGCCCCTTCGTTTACACGGTTCGCCGTAGATTCGCTGGGGCAGGGAAAGCTTGAGCAGAATCCGGTGATGGCCGAGACCAACACGGCGGTGTTGGCGGGGCTGGAGCTGACAGCAGCCTCAGTCTACGCGGTCAATGGCAAGCCGGTGTGGACCGTCGCCTGCGGCGTGAAGAGTGTGGTGCTGAGTTCGGACTACACCGAGGGCGTCGCGGTGCCGCCGTTCACGCTGACGTTCGATCAGAAGAAGAACCACGCGACATTGCTGGGGTTGATGAAGCCGGGCCACCGGCGCATGACGTTACCGTGCGTGCTGCATCTGCCCGACATGGGCTCGCTGCGCATCACCGGGAATGTGCCGGGCCTGGCGCTCGAGTACGATGCGAGGCGGTTCGTGAGACCCGCGTACGTGCGCATCGCGTTTCCGTCCGCGACGGCTGAGCGCCGGCGTGTCGAGTACCGGCTCGAGGTGACGGCGATTCATCCCGCTGTGCCGGGGATCGAGAAGAATCCGCTCTACGACGGCTTTCGCCGCAACTGGCTCAACATCTTCCAGGTCAACCCGCGCATCCAGATGCTCGCGAACAACGCGGCCAGTGACGCCTGCTCCTTCACGCTGTTTGAATATGCCGACCTCGCCGTTCACACGCCGCCGCTGGCCGACGGCCTGACCGCGCTCGATCTGGTGCGCATGACGCTCGACCGCTATCTGGCCGGTGTGAAAGGGTATGGACAGGTTGGCTACGCGTGCACGCCGACCGATGCGGACCTTGTGCCGTGGAAAACGCAGTGGACGTCGCTTGACACGCTGCCCTCGCTGCTGATCTCCGCCTGCCACTATGCCAAAGGCTCAGGCGACGCGGCGTGGGCGCGGGAGAACTACGGCGCGCTCGCGGCGTGGGGGCGCGAGATGTTCGCCTCGGACAAGGACGGCAATGGCCTGATCGAGTATCCCGGCACGGGTAATTACGGCGACCGCCCTTTGGCTGACCGGCGACCGTCGAACTGGTGGGACTGCATCAACTTCGGTCACGAGGACGCCTTTGCCAATGCGCTCGCCTACCGCGCCGCGACGCTGTTCGCCGAGTTGGCGCGGCAGTTGAAGCATGACGCCGACGCGCTGTTCTTTGCGGACAAGGCGGCGAAGTTGCGCGAGGCCTACGCGCCTGCGTTTCTCAATCCCGCCACGGGCATGCTGGCGGGCTGGCGGAGCGCGGACGGCCGGCTCCACGACTACGGGTTCACCTACGTGCAGGGCATGGCAATCACCTTCGGCCTGCTCGATGACAAGACGGCGAACAGCGTGATGGACCGGCTGCTGGCGAAGATGGAGGAGGTTGGCTACACGCGCTTCGAAATCGGTCTGCCGGGCAATCTCGTGCCGGTCAAGAAGGGCGACTACGTTGAGCATGACACGCCGCCGGAGGTCCACGGCGTGCCGCGTTTGGAGGACGGCAGCGACGGTTTCCAATTTTACGAGAACGGCGGCACGAGCGGTTGCTGGACGTACTACACGGTCAAGGCGCTTTACCGGTTGGGGCGCGTCGGGGACGCGCGCCGCATCTTCCACCCCATGCTGCAAGGGTACGCGTGCGGCGAGTTTCAGGGATTCGGAGCGAATGGCATGTCGCGCGACTGGCGCGACTGGAAGGGCGGCTGCCACGGCTACGAGGGGCTGCTGGTTGACAATTATCATGCCCTGCTGGCAGTCATGGACGATGTGGCGGTTCCGGCTGCGGTCAAGCCTGCGGCGAGGCGTGCGCCACCGTTGTGGGCCATGTATTACCTGTGGTACAGCACGGAGCAGGGGCCGCGCAAGCAAGCGGCCATGTGGGTGAATGACCGGGCGACCGGCGGGGTTCCGGGGACGCCGCGCGGGAAGGCGCAGCCGCTGCTCGGATACTACGACAGCGAGGATCCGGCGGTGGCTCGTTGGCACATGCGCCTGGCCAAGGCATCCGGCATTGACGCCTTTCTGGTCGACTGGTGGGGGGGCGGAGGTGTCGGCGGCGCCGCGTTCGAAAAAACCGTTCTTCCGATTGCGGTCGAGGAAAACTTCAAAGTCGCGATGTGCAGCGAGCTGGCGCAGTTCCATCAGGATGTGACCAAGCTGGCCAAAGAAACCGCCGAAACACTGAAGCGCATGAAAGACAGCCCCGCGTATCTGCGGATGGAAGGCAAGCCCGTCGTGTATCTGTATCAGGTGCCGTTTGACCCCAAGCTGACGGTTGAGACCTTCGAGGTGCTCCGCAGCCGCGTCGAGCGTGAAAACGGGCCCGTGTACTGGCTCTTCGACAAGGTGACGAACGTTGGCAACAAGATGGACATTCCCAAGGAGTGGCTGGCTGTTCAAGGAATTCCGATGTTCGGGTTTTACGGGACCTTCAGCATCAAGCGCGAGTGGACGTATGAGCGGCTGTTGCCGGATTACAAACGGGTGGCAGATGCCGCGCATGCCGCAGGCAAGAGAATCTGTCTCCCGGTGCATCCGGGACATGATAACAGCGGGTTCCGGCCAAACGACAACTTCGCTATGCCGCGCGACAACGGCGAGACGCTGAAAGGCTATTTGCGCCTGGCCACGGATGCCGGCGCGGACGCGATTATGCTGACTAGCTTCAACGAATGGCCGGAGACAACCGTGGTTGAACCATCGTCTTCCTGGGCCGATCCCTACCAATACCTGAAGATCCTGGCGGAGTGGAAAGGGATACCCTTCGTGACGCCAGTTCGATTGAAGTGAAGTAAGTTACGATCTGCCGCTACACCCTTACCTCGCTGACCGCTCCCAGGTCTCGCGCACAAACGGCACGCCGACGCGCGCGACGTCAAGCGCATCACCGAAGAGGTCGCGCCAAATCTTGGTCGCGGCGGCCAGCCCGGGCAGCGCCCGGCCGAACGCCTCGATCACGAGCCAGCCGTCGTAGCCGATCCCGTGCAATGCGCGGAACGTGCCCGTCCAGTCCACATGATCCTGCCCCGGGATGCCGCGGTCGTTGGCGCTGCAGTGGACGTGCTTGATCACCCGCCCGTGGCGGCGGATCGCGCCGACGGGGTCTTTCTCCTCGATGTTCGCGTGAAAGGTGTCGAAGAGAATGCCGACGTTCGGGTGGCCGATGCGGTCCGTTAGCGCCGCTCCGTCCGCCAGCGTGTTGAGCATGTAGCACTCGAAGCGGTTCAGCGGCTCCATCGCGAGCGTCACGCCCGCCTGCCGCGCCTGAACCGCCACGCTCCGCAACGCTTCGGCCGCCCGTTCCAACTCGGTCTCGGTCGGGCCGTTTCCCGTGAACGCGCCGATGGTCTGATACATCGGACCGCAGATCACCGGCGCGCCCAGCGCGTGGGCGCACTCGATGAGCCACTTGAGGTTGTCTACGGCGGCCTGCCGGCACTTCGGATCGTCGCTCACCGGGTTGACGTCCGGTGTGACGAACGCCATGGAGGAGGTCCGCTTGAGCCCGAGTCCGCCGAGCATCTTGCCGAGCTCGCGATACGCGGCGACCTCGCCCTCCATGATCGGGATCTCGACGCCGTCGGCTCCGGCGGCCTTGATCGCCTGCAACACCGCAACGTGTTCCCGCGTCACGTGCGTCGCCCACAGCAGCATGTTCACTCCGACTTTCATGATTATCCCTCCGCGATGCCCAGTTCCTTCAGCGTCTTGCGCAGCCACGTCAAGGACTTCTCGATCATCGGGCCGCCCTGGCCTTCGCACTCCATGCTCAGAACGCCGGTGTAGCCGCTGTCGCGCAGCAACACGAGGCAGTTCTTGATGTTGTCGGCGTTGACGCCCTCGCCGAGCGCGCACTGGCTCACCGCGATACCGGTCTGGTTGCCGCGTGTCGCCGCCGCCAGCGACTCGGAGACGTCCTTGACGTGCACGTGGCTGACCTTCTTGATGAAGCGCTTCAGGAACGCCACGGGGTCCTGGCCGGCGATGAAGGTGTTGCCGGTGTCCATGTTCATCCGCAGGCACGGGCTGTCGCAGAACGCGAGCATCTTTTCCATCATCGCGGGCTTGGTCGTGAAGTAGCCGTGCGGCTCGATGTTGACGATGATCTGATGCGCTTCCGCCACCTCGATGATCTGCTCGTACTCGCGCTTCATCATGTCCAGCGCTTCGGTTTTTGACAGGCCCTCCGGCTTATGGAGCCCGTCGGTCGTGTCCACGTTCGGGCTGCCGGCCAGGTTGGCCCACGCGATGGACTTCATCACATACGGCACGCCGCGCAGCGGGCCGTCCTTGCCGGAGAGCGGGAAGGCCGCGTCCACCTGCGAGAAGCGCACGCCGTAGCCTTCCATCTTACGCTTGAGCAGCACGGGGTCTTCGTAGAGCGCCACATGCGGCTGGTAGCCGAGGCCGTGGATCCAGCTTACGCCGTCGATCAGGCCGCACTCGATATAGTGGACGCCGTTCTTCTGCGCCCACTGGAGGCACGCCTCGAAACTCTTGTAGCTTGAATTGAACGCGTCGGTGTGGAATCCGATCTTCATGGTTTTGCCTTTTATTTGGGTTGTGTCGGGGGTTGATCGGTCAGTTTACGCCAAGTCGCCATCGAGCGGGTCAGATGGTCGCGCGCGTCGCCGGGAACGCCAAAGCACATCAGACCGACCGGGCCACGGTAGCCGATCTCGCGCAAGGTCGCGAGCAACTGCCGGTTGTCGAAGTCGCCCTCGTCCAGCGGCCGGATCAGACCGTTCGTCCACGTCGCCGCGCCGACGGTCGCCCCGTTCAGCGTGACGACATACAGCTTTCCCGCCTGGGCTTTCAGCAGCGGCCGGTAATCCTCGGCACTGTTCACTTTCAGCCAGTGGCAGAGATTGAAGTTGAACCCGACCTGCGGATGGTTGGCCTTGCGGACGACCTCGACCGTGAACGGCAGACTTTCCGTCCAATTGCCGACGTGGTGGTAGATTGAAACCCGCACTCCGTTTGCGGCCGCCGCGTCGCCGAGCTGGCGCAACGTTTGAACGGCGGGCTCCATGCCTTGCGGATCGCCGGCGGGAAAACCCGCCAGCAAGACCGACACCGTCGCAGGGCGCCCTTTCAGCCTGCCTACCGCGCTCAGCACCTGGGGATCCAGCGGCTTGCGGAGATCGAGCGCCACCCAGAACAGGTAAGCTGGCAGCCCCGCCTCGTCCAGCACCTTCAGGTTGGCGTCAAGGGTTTCGCCGAGCCAGAGTGGGTAGCCGCCGCCGTCGTAGCCGAGCTCACGCAGAAGCCGGGCTTCTTCCGGAAGGGCACGCTTCATGGCGTCCCCCTCCTGCACGCAATAGGCGTAGAGCTTCGGGACGTCATTCGTGGATGCGGCTAACCCGCCATGCGGCGCGAGTACGGCCAGCAGCAGACAAGCAAAAGCTTTTTTCATGTGTTCAGCCCGGTCAGGTCAACGTCCAGTTTCTTGTTTTCCTTGAGCAGTTCGACCAGGGTCATGCGGCCGCCGCGCGCGGCAGCCTCGCGGCCCAGGATGCAGGCGAGATGCCCGTCCACCGCGCGCTTGACCGTGGCGTTCTCGAAACGCCCTTCCGTGATGTTCGTGTAGAAGTCGGCGACATTGCGGGCGGCGCCTTCGTTGTAGATGGCATTGCTCACATCAGCCACATAGTGTTTCTCCCCGCCGCGCACGAAGGCCTTTCCTCCGTACTGGAGATGCGCGGTGGCCGTGAGGCCGTAAAGATTGGCGGACATTTCGGGGATTTCGGCGTTGTTGTTCAGCGACTGCGTGAGGTGCGTCCACAGCACGCCGTCTTCGAACTCGTACACCACGCCGCATGCGTCCACGCGGTCGCCGTGCGGCTCAGGCCGGCAGAGGCGGGACTTGCCCATGGCCGCGACCGGCGTCTTGCCCAGCACCGCCATGAGGCCGTCGATGATGTTGATGTCGAACGAGACGATCGTGTCGCCGCTCAGAGCGGTGTCGGAGAGCCAGACCGCATGCTGCAAGCGGCTCGCGAGGGTCGGCCCCTTGGGCGGATCGTCCCACGCGCCGTTCTTGCCGTACGAGGCCATGTGCGCCAGGCCGCCAAGCCCGCCCTCGCGCACGCGCTTGATCACCTCGGCGTTGGCCGGATCGTGCGGGAGCTGATAGTCGACGAGGAAGCAGCACTTGTTCTTAGTGGAGTCTTCGCCCGCCTTGCCGATCGCCAGCGTGCCGGGCACATCCACGGCCACCGGCTTGGCGATGTACACATGGCAGCCGGCCGCCACGGCGTCTTTCGCCTGCCCGGGATAAAAGTACGGCACGTCCAGGATCGCGAGCGCCTCGACCCCGCTTTCGATGACCTTCTTATAACCCGAGAGCCCCGCGAAGCGGCGCGCCTTGTCGACGCCGTATTTGTTGCCCAGCGCTTCGGCCACCTCCGGGAAATAATCCGCCACCGCATAAATCTCATAGCCGCCGTGATCCTTCATCAGGTTGCCGATGAAGTTGCCGCGGTGTCCGCCGCCAATGATGCCGATCTTGAGCTTGCGCTCGAAAACCGCAGGTACGGGAGGCGTTGCGGGCTTCTCCTGGGCATACCCGGACAACCCTTGAAGCAGTGTGCCCGCCGCTGTGGCCGCAAAGGTTCCGCCTAGAAAACGGCGGCGGTTAAGGGCGGTTGTTTGAGTGAGATTCTCTTGCATACCATTAGCCTTTTGTTTGAACATTTCCGGACAACAGACTCGTTTAAGTTGTATTCTTTTCTTCAGGTAGGGCTCGACCGCTGGGCGAGCCTCGGTCGACCCGCGGTTCGACCCTACCTTGGTTTGCGATCCTCAGGGCTCCAAACCCGCCGCCCACGCCGTACCGCGAAGATAGAGTGCCCCGGCCGTCCCGCCCAACGCCTTCACGTCGTGGCCGAGCACACAGTGGAACGCGCG
The DNA here is from genome assembly GCA_964643945.1 of uncultured Lentisphaeraceae bacterium. Taxonomy (GTDB): domain Bacteria; phylum Verrucomicrobiota; class Kiritimatiellia; order RFP12; family UBA1067; genus JAHFSX01. The sequence continues at coordinate 9,239 of CAZXVN010000571.1, forward strand.
CCCCTTTCCGGGCGTCAGCACAAAGGCCATCGGGTACTCTTTCTTGTCCACCGTTGAAACGGCCGTGGCCAGCACCTGGATCGGCGCACTGCCGTCGAGGCAGGTGTACAGTTCGTCCACCGTGTCGAAGTCGGCAAGCCCTTTGGTGACCGGATGGGCGGCGTCGGCGATCCGCACCTTGAACGGCCCGAACGGGTCGTGGCCGCGCAGCTTCGGATTCCAGACCCGGCCCGCGATCACGCCGAAGTCAGCCGCCACGGTCTTGGTCGGCCAGTCGGTGAACGCGCCGCAGGCGAAATGCACCAGGACCAGACCCTTCCCTCCTTCGACCGCGCGCTTCAGGTTCGCCAGCGCGCCCTCCGGTGCGGGAACCTCGTGGTTCTGGTAGTTCAGCACAATCACGTCGTAGCCGTCGAGCGTCGGTTGCGCCAAAGTCGGCGGCTCTTCTGTGAGGCTTACCTCCAGCCGTTTGTCCTGCGCGAGAATAGCGGCCAGCGCCGGCGCGGTCAGCCGCCACGGATGCCCCGGGTATTCGAGCCCCGTCACAATCAAGACCTTTTTCGCTGCGCCTGCATTGGCTTTTACCACGGGAGGCTTGATCGCGTCCACCGTTTGTAGTGGCGCCGCGAGGCGCTTCTCTTGTGCCGTCGCCTCGGAGATCCAAACCTCGCCCACCACCACATTGCCGGCCGCCTCGCGGCGGAACGCGACCGACACTTTGCCGTCCTTGACGGCTGCCGCAGGTATGGCCGCCGTGACGGTCGCCGCCGCTTCCTGCTTGCCGGCCCGAGACGGCAGCGCCGTTTTAGCTACCGCCTGCTGACCGTTGACCCACACGGACTGCGCTCGGCCGTTCCCGTCATAATCCCACCACGTGAAGCCGAACTGATACGCGCGGTCAGCCTTTAATCCCGTCACCTCCACGGTCAATGCGTCTCCGGCATACGCCACCGTGCCCTCCGGCTGTTCCGTGAACGTCCACGGCGCGCCGTTCGCCACGCGCAGCCGCACGCCGTCCTTGCCCGCCGACTCCATAGCCGGCCCGCAGTCCAGATAGGCGAGCGCGGCGTAGCGCGTCCACGCCGCTGCCAGCCGCTCCAGCGCGCGCGTGGCCAGCGTCCGGTGGACCGCGTCACCCGCTGGAGCATCAGCAACTTTCCGCAGGGACTCTACCGCCGACGCATCCGGCCACTCGGCCAGGGCACGCACTGCCGCGTCCCGCACGGTCGCGTCGGCAGAGCCCAGCCGCTCCTTCACCGGTGCCAGCGCGTCTTCGCCGCCGAGAGGCACCAAAGTCCGCAGCACCGCCGCTTGCGTCTGAGCCACGACCTGACCGCCCTGCAACCGCGCCAGCAGCGGCGCGAGCCGCGCCTGCCGGTCAGGCAT
>CAZXVN010000572.1:0-4266 GCA_964643945.1 uncultured Lentisphaeraceae bacterium
TTTTTTTCAAGCAGAAGACGGCATACGAGATCATAGCCGGTGACTGGAGTTCAGACGTGTGCTCTTCCGATCTGGCCGTGTTCGGCGAACGTGGCGAAGTCCTCCATGCGGATTTCGACGACGAGTCCAGCGTTGGCGAAGGGTGATTGACGCAGTGAAGTCGACATGCCATTGACCACGGTCTCATGGGGGGCAGTCGCTGTCGGCACGATGAATCCGCCCGGACACATGCAGAAGGAGTAGACGCCGCGACCTGCCGCCTGATGAACGAGGGTGTAGCTGGCGGACGGCAGATAAGCCATCTGCGCGTCGCAATGATATTGAATATTGTTGATCAACGCCTGCGGGTGTTCGATGCGTACCCCCATGGCGAAGGGCTTGGCTTCGAGCAAGAGGCCGTTCCGGTGTAGCATCTCGAAAATATCGCGTGCAGAGTGGCCTGTGGCAAGGATCACCGCCTTGCCTTCCACGAGGTCTCCCCGCTGTGTAACCACGCCTGTCACCATCGCGTTGCGGACCCTCAGAGCATTGACGCGCGTCTCGAAGTGGACGTCTCCTCCGGCTTGCAGGATGGTTTTCCGGATGGCGGCGAGGATGCTTGGCAACCGGTCAGAGCCGATATGCGGATGCGCCTCATACAGGATTGACTCCTGTGCGCCGTGGAACCTGAGACGTTCAAGTGCATGTCGGTTGTCCCCTCGCTTTCGGGAACGTGTATAGAGTTTGCCGTCGGAAAAGGTGCCCGCCCCGCCTTCGCCGAAACAGTAGTTTGACTCCGTGTTGAGCGCGTGTTCGCGGTGAATCAGGGCGATGTCGCGCTTGCGGCTGCTGACGTCCTTGCCACGTTCCAACACGATGGGTTTCAGCCCCTGCTCAATCAGCCGGAGCGCGGCGAAAAGGCCAGCCGGGCCCGCGCCGACAATCACCACCGGATCTTTGGTCGACACGTCGCCATAGCGGAAGACCGGCGCTTCATTCGTCGGGGCTGGCTCATCAAATGTCGCCAAAAGGGTGAGATTGACGACAATGTGCCGACGCCGCGCGTCTACCGACCGCCGCAAAACACGGATGGCGGAAATCCGCTCCGGTGTGATGCGGAGCGTTTCGGCCACGCGTAGCGCGTAACGGGAGCTGTCGGCGGCATCGCGTGGCAACAGGTTGAGTACGAGTTCTTTTCTCATAACGAGCACAGAATGGAGAACAGAGTTTAACCAACACGCAGGGGCGGCGCAAGCGGCTTCCAAAAACTCGGCAATAAAAGCCGGGGTTGCCCGTTTATAACAACCAACCGACCTGTTGGTCATAAAAAAGTAAGGAAGTTCAGTATGAAGAGTCCGATCATGTTGGCATGCGTTATGGTAGCCGCGATGGGTATGACGGTGATGGCTGAGGAGGCTGCTCCTGCGGCTGGCGCTCCTGTAGTGAAGGCTGAAAAAGGCAAGCACGCGGCGATGACTCCTGAACAGCGTGAAGCCATGATTGCCAAGCGCCTGGAGGCGATCAAGGCAAAGGATGAAGCCAAGTACAATGAGTTGGTCGCCCTCAAAGCTTCGGATCCTGAAGCGTTCAAAACCAAGATGCGCGAAATGGGCAGAGGCGAGCACGGTAAGGGCAAAAAGGGCGAAGCACCTGCTACTAAATAAGCGAAACAATCAAGTGCGAAGCTGTTGTTTTGCAAACAGTTCCGATTATTGACCCAGCAGGGCGTGAAGGCGACTTCACGCCCTGTTGGTTTTTCATCAGCGCAACAAAGCGTCTTTGAGGGCGCGGTAGCGCGGCGACACGAAGAGCGGCAGTTGAGCCGCGCCCAGATCGAAACCGTAGCTCCGGGTCTTTAGCGAGAGCACGGGTGGTGCCTGTACGCGCTTGGCGCGGGCGAGGCCGTTATAGAGCCGCCACATCTGCTCCATGTCGTGACAGAAACGTTGCGCGTCAGGAAAAAGCGTGCGAATGTCGCCTTCGAATCCGGTCTCCAGGTGGATGGTGCCAGCCGCATACCAGGCAAGCACATCTTCGAGCGTAGCGGGGGTCGCGCGCTCGGTCCAAGCCGCAAAGAGCCTGTCGTGCCACGGGTAGATCAGCGGGTCGCCTTTGCCTTCGTCTACATTCTGATCGGGACTCAGCTCTGCGGAGGGGATGAGGTCGATCGAGCCTTGCGGAATCATCTCGCGTCCAAACACCTCGCGGTTGTAACAGCGGGCGATTTCCCAAACCTCGGTCTTCCAAAGGTCGGCGAGTGCGGCAAAAAACCCCGCAATGTCACCGTACATCGTACCATATCCCACCGTGGCCTCGGATTTGTTGGCGTTACAGGTGAATACGCCTCCAAAAGCGCTGCAGAGCGCAGAGAGTACTCGCCCTGAACGGTCACGCGCCTGAACGTTTTCAAAGGCCCCGTCCGAGAGAGAGAAGGTCAGTGGCGTGCTGCCACGGACACCGGGACGCTCGTAGACAAGGCCGTCTATCTGGTTGCGTGTCTGGCGTGTGCTCTCCTCGATGGGCACCTCCGTGTAGTAGCAACCGATGTTTCTCGCGAGTTGGCGCGCAAGGGAGATGGTTGTCGGTGAGTTGTGGTGGCTGGGCATGTTGACCAGCAGCAGGTTCTCGGGGCCTGCCACGCGACTATACAATGCGGCGGTCAGGGCCGAGTCGATGCCTCCGGATGCACCCACAATCACGCGGTTGAGGCCGAGCCGGATGAGTTGCGCGCGGCAGGCGGTTTCAAGAGCTTCAATCACCACACGCGGCGAAGCTGGGTGAGTGATGGCCGTGTCAGGCCGACTACTCGGCATATCCAGTGCGGCTTCGCTAAAGCGCGGTGCGGTTACCGTTGCGCCATCGGATGTGTAGAAAGCGGTTCCTCCGGACAGTAGAAAAAGGGTCTTGCCTGTGTCCACGACTCCGGTCGCGCCGCATTGTGCAAAAGGCAAGCCTGTTTCGCGGGCGACGTCTACACGCGTGTCCGTCGGGAAAGCGTTGCACGCATACGGAAGCGTATCGAGGCGGAGCAGGAGGTCGGCCGCGCGCCGGGCTAAGCGCAGAGGTGCGGCGGGATTAGTCTGGCCCAAAAAGGCGCCCACAGAAAAATCTTTGAAAACGAAGGGCGAGAAGAGTTTGTCGAAAGGCACTTTTTCCAGGTCAGCGACGGCGCTCGCACAAAGGAATCCAGATGCGCGGTCAAAGCGGTTGGCGTCGGAAAGGTGCTTGGGCACAAACGGAAGGGGTGAGCCCTGCGGGGCAATGCGCTGTCCGTTCTCGGCGGCGACGAGAACGTTAAGCATGCGCCCACGGTAACGCATGGCTACTCCCAGAATGACGGCGATATCATCTGTGGCTGACACGATGCGGTCAAGGCAGTCATCGCAGTCGCGACCGAGCGATCCGCTGTGCCATTCGGGGGCGGTGAGGACGCCGGTGAGCGCCAGTTCGGGAAAGACCGCCAGACGAATGCCGTCGGCGCGTGCGGCGACAATACGCGCAAGAACCGTTTCGGTGTTCGCGAAAGGATCGCCCTGTCTAACAAACAGTTGGTGAAGCCGGACGCGCTTTGCAAAAGCCAGTGTCATATTTTTTATCGTAGCACATTATTCAGGGATCCACGCGGATTTTTTTTTAAAACCAAGCGTCTCGCATTGACAATCGTGAGCCAATCCGGTAAATTTTTTCCCACTTTGTAGACGTCAGCGGGACGTGACTTAGAAGTTTTATTCCGGCGTAGCGCAGTGGTAGCGCAGTTGGCTGTTAACCAATTGGTCGCAGGTTCGAATCCTGCCGCCGGAGCCACTCTTCAACCCCGTTTTTATTGAAAAAAACCAATAAAAGCGGGGTTTTTTATTTGTGTGCCCGTCTTAATGGTTAGTTCTGAAAAGCTCTGAAAATGTGGGAGGGGGGCACCCACATCAGCACCCACAAAGCACCCACAAAGCACCCACACCCCATCTACAACATGGCCGCGATCCCTGTTGGTTTTTGAAAAAAAGAAGCCGGAATTATTTTTATTTATCGAAAAGTTTTGTTGCGCGAGAAAAAAGATTTAAAAAAAAGTCGGATTTTAGCGACGGCGGCCGTGAAAGATCGTATGGCGAAAACTGCTTAGTTTTGAACGGGCAGGGCAGGCGGCGGATGACGGTCATGGCGCAGGATCGTCCCAACTGGGGAAGCGGACGTATTGTTCGGAGCCGGGGAGTTTGCCTTTCAGCGTCCTCGCGAGTTCCATATCGTTGAGCATCCGCTGGTCGAAACGCGGGCGGTCCCATTTCTTGGGTC
>CAZXVN010000573.1:0-8115 GCA_964643945.1 uncultured Lentisphaeraceae bacterium
CCTTGCGGCGGCACAGGCGTCACGGCTGTCGCTGACACATCGCCGGCCAGCGGCACAGTCATCTCGGGTAGCGGTTGTACCAAAGGTTCTACCGCAGCGGGCTGCCACACACCCGGATAGCAGGCGCCTTGCTCCAGAAACTCGGGAGGCTGTAGCGCGGGTTCCAGTTCCGCCACGGCAAAGTCCATTCCAGGGGAAAGCTTCTCGCCCTTGTCGCTCAGCGTCCAGGCCATCATCGCCTTCTTAAACACCTGTGCGGCATACGCCGGATCCAGCATGACGTACGCCGCGTGCGGTTCGTGCAACGGCGGCACAACGCGGGCCTCAAACAGCACCGCCGCCATCGGCAACTGCTGCCAGAGGAAAAGGATGCTGCCGAGCAACAGAAAAGCCTGCCACCAGAACAAGATCGGCCGCCGCGCCGCCTTGGCCCGATAGCGCCGTCCGCTTTCCACTGTGGTCGCCACATTCATCCTGTCCCACACCCCCCGTTCACTCCGGTTTTTCGGCCACGTTCACCCGTTGTACACCCGCCTCGCGCACCGCATTAACAAACCGCACCACATCGCCGTGGGGCACCCGCTTGTCAGCCAAGAGCAGCAGCTCGCTGCGTGCGCCCAGCGCCACCCGACTCTTGACACGCTCCGTCAACACCGACATCTGCTCCACATCGCGCGTCGAGTAACGGTCATCATCAAAAAAGATGAGCGTTTCCTCGCCGCCCGGCGTGTCGCGTGCAACGGTAATCATCAGCGCGGTCAAACCCACATACATGCCCTCGCGGAAGGTGGCGCGCGGCAAATCAAACACGACGCCCGGGCTGATCACCGTCCGCCGATTCACCAGCACCATCAAAACCAAAATGATGACGCAGTCGATCCAAGGAACCATCGACAGCAGAGCATGCGCCCACGCCCCGCCAAACCGATACACGGTTCGGTGCTGCCGGACCCGCTTACCCCATCCTTCTCGTTGCTCCGTCATCATGCGCTATCCCTCACAGCATCGACGTGTCCTGCTTGGTCAGATACGCCACGATCTCGGAAGCCGACGCCTCCATGTCTAACACAATCCGCTCGACACGCACCATCAGCATGGCATACATCACATGACACTGGACGGCCACCAAAAGCCCCGCCACCGTGGTCACCAAGGCCTGCATCAGCCCTGCTGTCAGGCTGGTGTTCTGAACCACCGGTGCCTGTTCGTTCACCGCCAACACCACCTGAATCACGCCGAGCAAGGTGCCGAGCAAGCCCAACAGCGGCGCGATCTGACAGGTGATCGCCAAAGACGCCAACCGCCGTTCCAGCCGCGAAATTTCTGCCCAGCCTGTGTTGCCGACCGCTTCCCGGATCGCCTCGAGCGTCCCCTGCCGATGCCGGATCGCCGTCAGCACCACCGCCGCCACAGGCCCCGGCGTTTCTTCGCAGATCATCATCGCCTCCTCGCGGTTGCCGTGCTCCAACACGTTGCAAACGCCCTTCAAAAAATCACCGTAGTCGATCTGCGCACGCCGCAGGTGCAGCAGCCGCTCAAAAAAAACCACCACAGCCGCAACCCCTAAAAGCACAATCACCCAGAACACCGGCCCGCCTTGCATGATAGCTGTCATGAACCACCTGCCTTTTTCTTCCGCAACCGTTCGATCCGCTGACGGACTTCCTCTTCGCCGGGCACGCCCGCCTGAACCACCCGCTGCAAAATGCGCACCGCTTGCTCGGGTTGACCCTTCTGCTCATACAGCTCCGCCACGTTGAGCGCGGCCCGCACGAACAGGCTCGTGCTGGTCTCGTCGTACCAAGCCCCGCTGTCCCGCTCGTTCTGATACCGGATCATCACTTCGGAATAATACTGGTCGATGGCATCGTCAATCCGCTTCATCTTCTCCAAACAACGCCCCGCCTTAAAGTGGAGCTGCAACGTCAACGCCGGGGTCCGGCTTCCCTGTTCCAGCATGGCTCGATAAGCCGCGAGAGCCTCCTGATAACGCGCCCCGTTATCCGCCCCCAGCGCAAACAGGCAATCCCCTTTCCGCATCAACGCCATCTTGCCCCATTCGCTGTCCGGCGCTTGGCCGATGACCTGGTCCAACAGCAGGACCGCCTCGTCGAAACGCGCCAGCTCCATCAAGGCGTCGGCCTGGACCAGCAGCGCCTCAGGCACCCGGGGGCTCTGAGGATACGCCCGCACCAGCCGCGTCACCAGCTCGACCGTGCCGGTAAAATCAGCCCCTCCGAACGCTGCGCGCGCCGCCCACAAGAGGGCCGCATCCGCCCAGCGGTTCGACGGCCAACGCGCCACATACTCCAAAAAGAAACGCCGCGCGTCCTCGAATTTCTTGCGGTTGAAATCGAACTTGCCCAGCCACAGCATCATGTCGGAAAGCCGCGACGACTCGGGAAAATCGAGCAGGAAAGAAACCGCCGCCGCACGCGCCTCCTTGTCACGGCCCAACCCGTACAGGCACAAAGTCAGCAGAAAACGCGCTTCGTCCCGACGTGCCGGGTCACTCTCCGCAACCGCTGCGAAATCCTGCATCGCGGCATCGAAACGGTACGTCCGATAGCACACTTTGCCTCGCCCCATGAACGCGTCGACACGCACCGTCTTCTGGTTGAACGCGCCCAGCACCGAGGTGTAAGTCCGCACCGCCTCGTCGAACTCCCCCGCCTCGGACTGGAGCGACGCCAGCCGCAACAAGGCCTTGGGAGCGACTTCCCGCTCCGGATACTTCTCCGCCACCTTGCGATACTGCACAACGGCTTCCGCCCGTTTGCCCGCACGCTCGAGGCAGTCCGCACTCTGAAACAACGCCCGGTCGGCATACACGTTCTTCGGGTAGGCTTCCGCCAGTTTCGCGTACACCTGTGACGCCTCCGCAAAACGCGCATCCGCCAGAAGCGCGTCACCCTGCTTAAAAAGGCATTCGGTTTTCACTGATACGTTCGTGGCCACCTCCGCCGCCCGTTGAAACGACCCGCCCGCTTCGGTAAAGCGGCCCAGCTGCATGAGCGCCCAACCGCGCCCCTGCAACACCGCCGCGTCCAGCGAAGAGGAGGGATAGGTTTCAAGAAAGATGCGGTACTCCGTCGCCGCGCGTTCCGGGCGTTTGGCCTGAAGCAGCGAATCAGCCAGCTTCAGCTGAGCCAGCATCGAGGCCGGATGCTCAGAAAATTCGCGCACCAACGCCTTGACCAAACCTTCCCCCTCGTCGATGGTCGCCGCATCAGCAGCGAGCAGGTCCCCTAAGCGGAAGCCTGCCAGTCGGCGCGTTTCAGGAAGCTGCGCACGCTCATACGCTGAGCGCGCATACGCCACGGCTTCGTTGGTCTTCCCGCCGCTCCACATGAACACGCTCATCTCCACCAGTGCCTGCACACGGGCCATCTCCGCCACGCGCTCGCTCATCGCGAGCTGGTTGAACACCATCGTCGCTTCAACCGTCTTGCCCGACCGCATCAGGATTCGCCCGCGCAACAGCGCACCGTCATTCATCGCATCCCCTGCAACCGCGAGCCCGGCCTGCATCTTCAACACGTCCAGAGCCGCATCGGCACGTCCCGCATGATCCAGCGCCATCGCCCACTCTAACGCATTTGCCGCACGCGTCAACAGGTTTGTCGACCGTTTGTCAACTTCAGCGAAAAGGACGAGCGCGCCTGGCAAGTCCCCCGCCGCCTGCTTCGCACGCGCACCCATGCACCGCATCGCATCGGCATACACGGACGGCACATTGGTGGCCGCCTCCGCCAGCCGGATCGCTTCAGCAAGCTGTCCGGCATTCAACAGGGCCAACACGCGCCAATACCTGAACGCCTCCGGCTGCCGCGCCCGACTCACCACCGCGCCGAACGCGTCGAGCCGGTTCAACATCTCCGCATACAGCCCCTGCCCGGCCAACGCTTCCAGCAGCACCAGCAAAGCCTGCGAGGGCTCCGCTGTCCCGTTCCGCAGCGCCAATTCGGCGTGCGTCTGCGCAATCGGATAAAGCCTGTCCTGCAGAGCGGCGCGTGCCGTCTCCAGATCACCCGACAGCGCCACGCACAGCGGCCACAGGGCCAAGGCACATACGATTTGTCTGAACGTCTGCTTCAAAACAATCCTTGTTTTAAAAAGTCTGAATATCCCAACTTTCAGTCCTTATCATGCCATGATATGAACCTCCGGTCGATACCGAAGGTTTCCTCGCATACACGGATCGCGCGACCCCTGTTCGCACGACTCATCCGTCGATCTTTCTCTGGAAGGAGAGCCGCGAGAAAATCCCGCCGCAGATATGATCCGCCACCTGGTCGAGCCAGGCCTCTCGATCAAGCTCAGGCGGGCAGAACCTTGCCGCCCAGCTCGGCTTGGCGATCGCATACACCACGGATTGCGCCAGCACGGTGCTGTGCCAGAGGCTGATTTGCACCGGATCGTCGTGAGGCATCGCCATGCGGATCAGCCGCGCGAAACAGTGGCGCATCGGAATCGCGAACTTGTGTTCGATGTCCTGCGCCATCGCCGACGGCACGCACTGCTCCATGCCCATCAGCCGGGCCAGCCAGAACTCCGGCGGCTGACGCGCCGCACAGATCGCCAGCGACCTGCGGATCCACATCCGCACGGCACGTTTCCAGGTTGCTTCGTCGCACACGGTGTCGGGAATCGACATCATCGGTTTGGCGACATCTTCAAACAAGGCGCCGATGACCGCCTTGTAAAGTTCGGCCTTCGAACGGAAATAATAATTCACCAAGGCCACATTCACCCGCGCCTCCGAACAGATCATGCGCGTGGTCGCATCCCTGTACCCGTGATCCGCGAACACTTTGGTTGCGGCGTGCAGGATCTTGTCCTGCGTGTTTTTCGGGCTTGCGTCGACTTTCTTACGCTTTGGCTTTGTTTTCATGGGCACCTCGTTATTAAACAGGTGATTAAATTATACGTTTGCGCAAGGAAAGTCAAAGCGAAAAAAGCCCTGCTTGGAAACCCGCGTTCACGGGGATTCGAATTGCGCCATTCAATAATCCTTGCCATAATAGAAAGGTGGCTTGGACATCTTCTATGACTATGCATCCATCGGTTCTTCAGTTGTCAAAGCGCACGGGGATTTTTCTGCCCCTGCCTGGGATCGTCGCGGCGACCACCTATTTGCTGACGCTGTCGCACGGCGTGTATCCAGGCTTTCCGGCGACCCTGACTGCGGCTGCGGCGGGGTTGATTCCGCCGTCACAGGCGGATCATCCGCTTTTCGCGTGGGCCACGCGCAACATCGCCTCACTCGATGTGTTTTCGCTGCCCGTGCGGCTGAACCTGTTCTCCGCGTTTTGCGGCACGCTCTGCGCGATGCTGCTCTGCCATCTGACCTCTCGGCTGATTCTGTTATCCGCTTGCGAGGATCCGGGCGGTGGCGGGCGTTTGAACGGGTATGAAAGCAAGGAAATGCCGCCTGAAGTGGCTCGCTATAACCGGCATGTTCTGCGGATTGCCGTCGCGGGCGGGTTGATCGCGGCCTTTCTGTTCACGTTCACGGTGCCGGTCTGGTCCGCCGCGACCCGTCTTGACAACGGCCTGTTTGACTTGCTGCTGGCGCTCGCCGCCTTCAGCCTGTTTCCGACGGAGACGGACAAGAACTTCCTCTTTCTTCCCAGGCTCGTGCTTTCCGTCTTCCTGTTCGTTCTCGGTGTTTTCGATTCGGCGGTTTTTCTTTTGCTTTTGCCGGCTTATGCGTTTTTCACAGGCAATATGTTTTTGCTTTCCTTCCGAAGGGTAAACATCGGGTGCTGGCTCATTGTTGCCGGGGCCGCCGGAAGCGCGCTCTCGGTCTATGCGTATGGGCAGAACACCGATGCGCCGGCGGCGTCCACCCTGCTCATGACCCTGATTTCTTATGCACACGTGTTGCCGTCCCACCATTATCACGAACTGTGTTCGTTTTTACCGCAGTCAGGGTGGGGGCTGGTGCTTGTGCAAACAGGCGTGCCCGCGATCATCCTTCTGTTCGGCCAGCGCGTTCTTCTCAAAGAGAAACAAGGCAACACGGTGCTCGCCGTGCTGTTGGTCACCCTTTCCGTCGCGCCGGGGTTATTGAACCTGTCCGTCTCGCCCTTCTTTTTTTATCAGCCCATCAGCCATCTGCCGGTTTTCGGGTATGCGGTTTTTGCGGTTGCCGCGGCCGTCGCCATTTCCGCCTGTCTGTTATTCCTCGCCCCGGCCGAAAGTCTGCAAAGCGATGAGGTGCCCGTTGCGGATGAGGATGACACGGAACAGGGCGCTCAGATCCTGCGGGGGTTCGCCAGAGGTTTTCTGCTGATCCTCCTGCTGCTGGCGCTCGCAACCCCCTGGCGCAGTTTTCATGAGGCAGACACGCGCCGGGGGTTGTTCGCCGATGAGACCGCTCGAGAGATGCTGGCCGTGATGAAAGCACGCACGTGGCTGATCTCAAGCGGCTATCTCGATAACCATCTTTTGCTTCAAGCCCGCCTGCTCAAACAGCCGCTGACTCTCATCACGTTGCGGCCTCAGGCGCTTCCGCAGGACGTTGAAAGAATCAGGCGCCTCATCGCTTCCAGCCCGATCTTCGAAGGACAGAACCGGCAGCGTCTCCAAAACGCGCTTTCCATAGGGACGGTGCGGTTTGTGAGGGAGTGGTTCACCACAGATCCGCACGCCGGACGTCATGCGATGGTTCTAGCCACGCCGGACCTCTGGACCGCGTGCGGCTACCGGGCCGTCCCGGAAGGGATGGCGTTCGGCGGCGTCCGCCCCGGCCAGGCGCTGGAACTGACACTGCTCGATGAAGAGAACCGAACGCTAACCGACCGGGTTGTCCCGCTTCTTTTGAAACAGAACAAAGAGTCCGGACTCGTCGCTGCGCTCAGCGAGATGCTCCGGATGAAAGCAGGGCTGGCGGCAAACGAGCTGGGCGTCGTGCTGGAGGAAATGAACCAGACCGAAGCCGCCTATCAGGCGTATGCGCGTGCAGTCCAAATCGACCCGATGAACATCAGCGCGGCACTCAACGGGTATCTTCTGGCCAGCACGAAAAACATCCATCCCGAAGCGCTTGACCGACTGAAAAAGAGAGTGAAAACAGCGATGGTCAGCCGTGGCAGCCATGTGCAGGGGCTCACCTGGATTCTCCAGAACTATGGCTCGATCCGACAACAGGTGTTTTATCAGCAACAGGCGAAAATGTGGTCTTCGCTCGGTGCCCACGCAGTAGCCACCGACAAAACCCGGAAAGCGCTCGCCTTGTCAGAGCAGACCGGAGCCGCCGCTCTGGTTGAGAACGCCATGTTTTATCTCCACTCGGACGACCTTGAACAAGCGGAGGCCTGTTATTTGGCCGCGCTGGAAAAAGATGAGCTGAACCGGGCGGCCTTGCTTGGCATCAGTATGCTGATGGTAATCAAGCGCGATCCGCAGGAGGCGGAGAAGTGGATGCAAAAAGCCCTGGCGGCGGGTGTCGAAAAAGACGCCTTGCTGTATCAGTCCGTCCAACTGGCCCTCCTGAAAAAAGACGCTGCGCAGGCGCTCACGCTTTTGACCGAGGCCACAAAAAAATATCCAAAAGATTTGCGCTATTGGACCCTGTTCGCCGACAGCCTGCTGAATCAGGGGGACACGCAGATCGTCGAATATACCGTCTTGCCGGAAATGCAAAAGGCCCTGAAAAACCCGAACCATTTTCTGATCCACGCCGTCCGCGGTTTCCTGCTGCGGAAGAAAGGCCCCTTCCATTTCAAAGAGGCGCGGCTGTCCCTGCTCAAAGCCCTCTCGCTGAACGCTGCTTTGCCGGATATCTGGAACGCCGTGTTCGAGCTGGATATGGCGCTTGGCAATCGGGAGTTCACGGAGACGGACGCGCGGAACCTGCTCAACATAGATCCGGACCATGCGCTCGCAAACTACCTCATGGGCTCTTTGTTCATGGCGCGCGGCTCGTTAAAGGAAGCCGAGGATTTTCTGCGCAGAAGCGTTGAAAAGCGCCCCACTGCAGCGGCCTGCAACGATCTCGCGGAAAATCTGCGCCGCCAAAAGAACCTGGCCGAAGCCGAGGGCTTTGCCCGGCAGGCTTTAGTGATTGAGCCCAACCTTCTGCATGCGCTCGACACCCTGGCCTGCATT
>CAZXVN010000574.1:0-16691 GCA_964643945.1 uncultured Lentisphaeraceae bacterium
GACAATTCTTTTTCGATGACCTCGCGCCCGATCTTTCTGGTGTCAGAAGAAGCGTAGTCCTCAAGATACTCATCCAGTGTCAGCAAAGCATTCGGCATGCAGAAATCCTTGATAAACCCCGGCACAGCATATTCCATAAACTGTTTGCCGGTCCTGCCCCTGCGGTAGCACGACGTGCAGAAGCTGGGCACATAGCCGGTTTGCAGAAGTTCAATGATGATCTCCTCCATAGGGCGCAGATCCCCGATCTGGAATTGTTCCCGGTTCATCTGCTGCTTGCCGCCCATCGTGTAGCCTGCCAACTCAATGCGCGTCCCGGCATCAATCTGTGAAACTCCAAAGCCCATGACATCCCGGCGGATCTCCGGCGTCTCTCTCGCAGTCAGAATCATTCCTGTATACGGAACAGACAGCCTGAGAATGGCCACCAGTTTCTTGAAGTCCGCATCACGGACCAGATAGCGGCTGTCCAATGCGACGCCATGCGCCTGGCGCAATCTCGGAAAACTTATCGTGTGCGGCCCACAGCCGAAGCGCTCCATCAGGAACCGCGAATGCGCCACAAGCCCCAGAACTTCAAACCGCCAGTCATAGAGCCCGAACAGGGCTCCGATTCCCACATCATCGCATCCCGCCTCATAGGCTCGTGTCAGGCCATGCAGGCGGTAGTGATAGTCGCCTTTATGAGTTTGCGCAGGATGAACTCTGGCATAAGTCTCAGGGTGATACGTTTCTTGAAAGATCTGATACGTGCCGATCCCGGCCTCCTTCACGATCTTGTAGCCCGCATGCTCCATCGGGGCAGCGTTAACATTCACTCTGCGTATTTCGCCTTTGCCGGTTTTGACTGAGTAGACAAGCTCAACTGAACGAGCGATGAATTCCGGAGTATAGTCCGGATGCTCGCCGTAAACAAGTATCAGCCGCTTGTGGCCGGACTCTTCCAGCGCAACAACCTGGTCACGTAATTCGGCCTCGCTGAGCGTCTTGCGCACCATCGTTCTGAGGCTTCTACGGAATGCGCAATAATGGCAGTCGTTGATGCAATGGTTGCCGATGTAAAGCGGCGCGAAAATCACAATCCTGTTTCCGTACACGGTCTTTTTCAGTTCTCTGGCTGCGTTCAGGATGTCCTCGACCAGCGGTTCGGATTGCGCAGCGACAAGCACGGCGCACTCCTCAACCGTTAACGGCTCTTTCGCCATGCTCTTGGAAATGATTTCCCGCGTCTTCACAGCGTCTTCCTTTGCGCCGCTGAGCAAGCCGGCAAAGTCGTGCCGATTGATGAAATCGGGATATTCAGCTGTCATTGTCTTGGCCGTCATTCCCCACCTTCAGACTGTGGACCGGTTGTTTTCAGCGTAACCACGAATGTTGTGCCCTCGGCAGGTTTGCTCTTAACATCAATTCTTCCGTGGTATAGGTCCACTACCCGTTTGAGTATGGAGAGCCCCAGTCCGCTGCCCAGAACATTGCGCGTCTTATCGTTCTTGATCCGCACAAACTCGTGGAACAACTTGGCTGTTTCCTCCGCAGTCATGCCGATCCCCGTGTCGGCGACCGACACGACCACATCCTTGCCCAGGCTCCCGATGGTTATGGATACTTTCCCCTTGTCCTTGTTGTACTTGACCGCATTCGTCAGGAGATTGTTGAACACAACATCCATCTCCCAACGGTCCGCCTGCTCCATCCGCAGCGAGTCAGGCGCTTTCAGCTCCATCGTGATCTTCCTGGACTCGGCCGCCGTCCTGACCGCATCAAGCGCATTCTTCGCAACTTCAACCAGGTCGATCGTCTCCAGATTGCGCTTCTTCTTCCCTGATTCGAGTCTTGTCATATCGAGCAGGTCTGCAATCAGTTTGTGCATCTGGTCGATACGGCAGAGACTCCGACCTACTGCCTCATTATAGGCCGCAACCGCATCCCCCAGCGCATGGTCCCGCATCAGGTACAGATACCCGGCAACCGCGTTGATTGGAGCCTTGAGCTCATGTCCCAGGACGCGGATGAACTCAAACCTCACCCGTTTGCGCTCAGCTTCCAGCTTTCGCGCATGTCTTGCCAGCACGATTTGCAGCGTAGCTTTCCTGATCGTGTGTCTCAAGTCAGACGGTGTGAAGGGCTTGGGCAGAAAATCGTAAGCGCCGCACTTTGTCGCCGCAATGGCGGTTTCGATTGACGCGTACGCAGTAATCATAACCGTCAACGTGTCCGGGCAAAGCAACCCTATTTCATTCAAGACGTCAAGCCCGCTCATGCCAGGCAGTTTGTAGTCGAGCAAAACGATGTCGGGCGGATTCTTCTTCATCCGCTCAACAGCGGCCTCGCCCGTTTCAACGGCGTCGGTTTCAAAGCCGACATCTTCGCCGACATCCGACATGTGAACCGTAAAATTCTCAAGAGCCCTGTTGATTCCGGAAAGCATGCCTGTTTCGTCATCGACTGCCAGTATCCGCAGATTTGTCACTGTTACTCCTCACTCAATCATTTAACATCCGGTCGGCGCAAACCGGCTTCTTGAAAAAAGCCTTCCATCTTTATCGCTAGCCCGCGTCTTTCCTCGGAAGATCAACACAAAACACCGTTCCTGTGGGGCCGGCCAACGGATCATGATTCGATTCAACCCGTATATTGCCCCTGTGCATCTTGACGATGCCGTACGAGATCGCCAACCCAAGCCCGCTTCCGCTTCCAATCTGCTTGGTCGTGAAGAACGGCTCAAACACCTTGGCCCTGTTCTCGGGCGGAATTCCGATGCCGGTGTCGGCGACCGCAATGGCCACCCTGGAACCCGTGTCCGATGTTGAGATTTTCAACCTGCCGCCCGACGGCATCGCGGCATACGCATTGTTGATCAGATTGACGAACACCTGCAGAATCTGGTCCGCATCGATCTCGGCAACCGGGTCTTCCATCTTGTGTTCAATGACAAGGTCAATGTCACCGGGTCTGACAACCAGCTTGCAACTCCGCTCAACAACGGCTCTGACATCAACCGACTCATGCATGACTTTGTTCTGCCGCGCGAAATGCAGCAGGCCGGCAACGATTCGCCGGCAACGGTCAGCCTGCTCGGCGATCATCATTGCGTCGCCGCGCAATTTTGATTTTTCGTCCAGCTGTTCGAGCAGCAGGTGTGCATACATCAATACCACTCCAAGCGGATTGTTGACTTCATGCGCGATGCCGGCAGCCAGCTGGCCCATGCTGGCCAGGCGTTCGGACTGCATAAGCGCGTCCTGCATATTGGCCAGATCTTTGTTGGAAAAGGCCAGCTCCTCGACCGTCCTGTTCAACCTGTCGATCGTGTACGGGAGACACATCTCACTCTCGGCCAGACCCGTGTGGATCGCCACGGCATGCTCGCGGCAGGTGTCATATCCGCAGGCTCCGCAATTGAGCTCGTCCTCCAGCTTTTCCTTTCCCATACGCGTGAGGATCACGCGCAGGTCTTCCGCGATCGGGGTAGGCGTGCGCTGATCGTTCGGTGCAAAGCGGCGCGACAGGTCGAGCTCCTTGAACTTCAAAATCTCGCGCCGCCATGTGTTGCGATCAAACTGGCGAAGTTTGCGGCGAACGTATTGGCTGACGCTGGCGCGACGGCGAAAAAGTGACTGGTTCGATGTCATCCCTGCCCCCATGATGCATCCTTCGCATGCCAGCAACTCCAGAAGCCGCGCCTCAATTGCACCCGCCTCGAACGCCTTGACCGCATCCACAAATTTTATGCAGCCATCGGTGGCGACAATCTCTTTTGCCAAGAGATCCTCCGGAATCTCAGCAGCCTGCAGGAGCCCTCGCGAGAGGGCGAAGATAGCGCCCACCCCGGCCCTGGGCAGATCGAAGTCTGCCCGTGTGACGGACTTCTCTTTCAGCCCTGCCTCGTCGAACATCTCCCGCAACTCCGTAAACGTGAGAACCGCATCCACTTCCCCCTGCAGAAACTCGTCCACACATTCGGACTTCTTTGCAATGCAGGGACCCATAAACACAACACGAAGCTGCTTCTCCCCGCGCATCCGCCTCACAACACGAGCCATGGCGATCATCGGAGAGACAACAGGAAAAAGCGCGTCCACGAGATCCGGATGATACTTCTCCACGTATAAAACAACGGCGGGACAGGTCGACGCGATGCGCGGACGGGCGTCGCCCGATTCTATCAGCTCACGATACCTCAGCGCGACGAGATCGGCACCGAAACCGACCTCGTAGACTCCGGAAAAGCCGAGTGCCCGTATCATTCCGACAAGTTTGCGCTCGTCACACTCCGTGAACTCCGCCGGAAAACTCGGGGCCATCAGGGCCGCCACATGACACGATGTGTCCTGGAGAAACTCGCGGACCATGCCAACTGTGCTGACAACCTGCTTGGCTTTCTGCGAGCAGACCCGCACGCAGTTTCCGCAGCCGATGCAGCGGATCGAGATTACTTCAGCCTGCCCGTTATTGATCCGGATCGCCTTCGCAGGGCATTCCCGGACACACGTATAGCAAACCCGGCAACGCTTATTGATCGTCTGTATGCTGCCACCGTTTACCCTGTGCATGGATGACTTCTCAATGCTTCTGCTGTTGGGGAACTGCCGCCGTCCTGAGAAGGCGGTGAATCTCCGCCCGGAACTGCTCGGCACGTACAGGCTTGTCCATGATCTTGTCTGCCTTGATCCACGATCTCTCGATCTCCGATTGCGTGTCGAAGGACATCCCGGTCTGCGCCGTCACGGATGTCAGGAGAATAATGGCCGTCTCCGGATAGAGCTTCTTAATCAGGTGGCAGAGCACAAAACCGGAGTCGGTGTGCTCCATCATCAGGTCCACTATGGCAAGATCCGGCTGGAACCCCAGCAGAACATCCTCGGTCTCCTGCTGGGAAGCGGCTGTGGCCACCTCGTAGCCCTGGCTGGTGAGAATCACACTCAACTGTTCCACAATATCCGGATCATCGTCTGCCACGAGTATCTTCTGCTTCTCGCTCATGCTTGTCTCCATTTTCACCGCGCCCGGCAAGGTCGCCCTGCAGCACCCGTCAGGATCGGCAATCGTACCTACATCTGCCCCGAAGGTGCGCAGCGGCACACCTGTACAAAAAAGCGCCTTTACAACACCACGTCCCTCTTTGCGTAATGCGTGTGCAGCAACCTGTGACTCGTCTCGCCGAGAGGCTTGCCCAGGAACTCCTCGTAAAGCCGGATGACCCAAGGGTTCTTGTGGCTGACGCGGAGTTGCGCGTCCTGGTCTATCTTGTAAAGCGCCTGCATCCTGCTCCGAACCGCTTCCTGATCCGCATGGAGCGGCTGCCCGCCGCCATTAATGCAGCCGCCCGGACAGGTCATCACTTCGATGAAGTGCAGGTCTTTACGGCCAGCGCGGAGCTGGTCCATGAGTTTCCGCGCATTGCCGAGGCCACTCACCACCGCCGCACCGACTTCGAGTCCGTCAATGTTCACGCGCAACTCCTTGGATCCCGCGAACCCGCGCAGGGGCTGGACCTTCAATTCGGCGAGCTCCTTACCCGTGATGAGGAAGTAGGCACTGCGGACCGCGGCCTCCATGACCCCGCCTGAGGCGCCAAAAATCTTTCCGGCGCTGGAGCGCTCGCCGAACGGAGTGTCCGCCATCTCCGGAGCCATGGCCTTCAGGTTAATTCCAAACATCCTCAAAATCTGCCCCAGTTCGCGCGTCGTCAAAACGTAGTCCACGTCCGCAACGTTTTCTCGGCCCATTTCAGCCCGGGAACACTCAAACTTTTTTGCCGTGCAGGGCATGATTGAGACCGACACGATGTTCGCCGGGTCACGTGCCTCGCGTTTGGCAAAGAAGCTCTTTACAATCGCGCCCATCATCTGCTGTGGGCTCTTGCAGGTCGACAAGTTCGGGATGAGATCAGGGTAGAATTCCTCGACGAACTTGATCCATCCCGGCGAACAGCTCGTCAGCATGGGCAACACGCCGCCGCCCTTGATGCGTTCAACAAGTTCAGTGCCTTCCTCCATAATGGTCAGATCCGCTGTAAAGGAGGTGTCAAACACCCGGTCGAAGCCGATCCGCCTGAGCGCGGCGACCATCTGACTGTCAGCATCTGTGCCGGGCTTCATTCCAAGTTCTTCAGCAATCGACACCGACACGGCCGGCGCGTGCTGGGCAACAACCAGTTTGGTGGGATCAGCAATCGCGGCGAGGACATCCTCGATCGATGATTGCTCCATCAGGGCGCCAGTCGGGCACACCAGCACACACTGGCCGCAGTTGATGCAACTGGACAGGTTCAGGCCCGTATCGAACGTTGTCCCGATGAACGCGCGCGACCCCCTGTTGACAAAGTCAATCGCCGAAACGCCCTGCACCTCTTCGCACACCCGCACACAGCGGCCGCACAGGATGCACTTCTCCGGATCACGGATGATCGAGGGACTGGAAACGTCCTTTTCCCTCGAACCCTTCTTCCCGCGGTAGCGGCGCTGCCGGACCCCGAGGTCCTGCGACAACTGCTGGAGATCGCATTTGCCGCTGCGCCCGCAGTAGAGGCAGTCATCGGGATGATTGGCCAGCAACAGCTCGACAATCTGCCGGCGCGCATCCAGCACCTTCGGGGTTTTTGTCCTTACCTTTATCCCGTTGGCCACCGGGAAAGAGCAGGCGGGCGTCAAAGTCGACGAGCCTTCCATCTCCACCACGCACAGACGGCAGGCGCCGCTGGGCGCAAGCCCTTCCATGTGACAGAGCGTCGGAACGTGAATTCCTTCGCGTCGCAACGCGGTGAGAAGAGTCTCCCCCTCCTTAGCCTGAATCTCTCTTCCATCAGCTTCGAACACAATCATCTTTATTCCCCTTCTCTTCACGGCTGTACCACAAACATCAAGAATCCTGAGCAAGCCTTTCTGCTGCTGCGGCGCCACGCCGCGCAATCGTTTATCCCTATGCCGGCTGCGTGAACTCCAGATCACACCGCAGGCAGCGGCAGGCCTCGGTTCTTGCATCCTCTGGAGTGATGCACATCTCGACCTCCGCAAAACTCTCCCTGCGCTTCTCGACGGGAAGCTCCGGAGAATGGACGCGCGCCGTGGGCGCGCCGTCCTCGTCCGCCAGTTGCACGGGCTCGATGTAGCATCCCGGAAGAACCGCCTTCGGCAGCAACTTCATCAGTTTCCCCTTGATGTAGCGATCCATCATAAGGGCCGCCTGCTTGCCGGCCGCGACGGCACCGATGACCGTGCCGGGTCCAGTCACCACGTCGCCTCCCGCAAAAACGCCGGACCGGCTTGTGGTGTAGGACTCGGCATTGACGGATATCGAGTTCCACCTGGTCAGCTTCAAGCTGTCAAGGCCCGCGATTTCAGGCTCCTCGCTGATCGCGGCGATCAGCGTGTCAAGTTCGACATCGAACTCTGAGCCGGGGATCGGCTCAGGCCGCTGGCGTCCTGATTTGTCACGCTCGCCCAGGCGATTCCGGATGAGCCGGAGGCCGCCGAGCTTTCCGTTCTTCGACAGAACCCCGACCGGTGCCACGAGTTCCTCGATGCGCACGCCCTCGGCGAGCCCTGCCTCGACTTCCTCCTCGTAAGCCGGCATCTCAGCACGGGTACGGCGGTAGAACACAGTGACGCGCTTGACCCCCTTCTGCCTGAGCGCAACGCGCGCCGCGTCCATGGCCGAATTGCCACCGCCAACGATACCGACGTGACCCCCGGCCAGTTCCTCGCCGTGAAGGTTGTACGCCTTCAGGAACCGGACGCCTGAGATGACCCCCTCAGCATCTTCGCCCGGAACTTCGAGGAGCTTGCTCTTATGCGAGCCGGTCGCAACGTAGACGGCCTTGAACCCGTCATTCATGAGCGTGTCCACCGTGAAGTCGCGACCGAGTTCAGAGCCGTACCGCACTTCGATGTTCCTGTTCAGCAGCGAATCAATCTCCTTTGTCAGCGCCTCGCGTGGCAGGCGATACGCAGGAATGGCACAGACCAGCATGCCTCCCGGCCTTGCCTCGCGTTCGAAGATCGTAATGCGGTGGCCCAGCAGCGCGAGGTAGTGCGCGGCTGAGAGACCGGCAGGACCGGCCCCGATCACGGCCACCCGCGCGGCATCCTTCGCCGCCGCAGGCACAACAGGTGCGGCCACGGACGGTGCCACGTTCTCCACCACGAACCGCTTCAGCGTGCGGATCGCGATTGGCTCGCCGCCGGTAACTCCCGCGCGGCAGGAACGCTCGCACGGATGATGACACACGCGCGCACAGGCTGACGGAAACGGGTTTGCCGTCCGGATGGCGCGATACGCGTCCTCGTACTCGCCGCGGCTGATGTGCGCCACGTAACGCCAGACTTCGGTGCCCACAGGACACCCATTCTGGCAAGGCGCGCCGACCAGTTCTTTACAGGCGCCAGCCGGGCAGCGCCGCTCGAAGATGTGGGCCTCGTATTCGTCGCGGAACCACTTCAACGTGGAAAGCACCGGGTTGGGAGCGGTCTGGCCGAGACCGCACAGACTCGTGGACTTGATCATCTCACCGAGCTTCTGGAGATACATGATCCCCTGTATCCTCAACAGGGCATCAACGTTGTCTTCCTTCCTGCGGGGGCGGCATATAGCCTCGAGGATCTCGAGCATGCGCTTCGTCCCTTCGCGGCATGGAATGCACTTGCCGCAGCTCTCACTCTGGATGAACTCCATGAAGAACTTGGCGAAGTCAACCATGCAGGTGGACTCGTCCACGACAACAAGGCCTCCCGAGCCCATGATCGTCCCGAACGCCTTCAGCGCCTCGTAATCGGCGGGAAGATCCAAGTGTGCCTCAGGAACGCACCCGCCGGAGGGGCCGCCGATCTGGACCGCCTTGCACTTCTTGTTGTTAGGGATGCCGCCGCCGATGTCAAAAACCACCTGCCGAAGGGTCGTTCCCATCGGAACCTCGACCAGCCCGGTACGGCGTACCATGCCGGAGAGCGCGAAGACCTTCGTGCCCTTGCTTCCTTGCGTACCCATTGAGGCATACCATTCTCCGCCACGCTCAATGATCATCGCCAGATTGGCCAGCGTCTCAACGTTGTTGATGACCGTCGGTTTCCCGAAAAGCCCTGACACGGCCGGAAACGGTGGACGGGGCCGAGGCATGCCGCGCTTTCCTTCGATGGAGTGAATAAGCGCCGTCTCCTCGCCACAGACGAACGCCCCGGCACCCATCTTGATGACAATCTCGAGGTTGTTGCCGCTGTCGAGAATGTTGCCGCCAACCAGGCCGTACGCACGCGCCTGCACAAGGGCGTCCTTGAGACGCTGGACCGCGATCGGATACTCGGCACGGATATAGATATACGCCTTCGTAGCGCCTATCGCGTAAGCCGCGATGATCATGCCCTCAAGGAGGCGATGCGGATCGCTCTCGCCGACAGCGCGGTCCATGAAGGCGCCAGGGTCGCCTTCATCCGCGTTGCAAATGAGGTACTTCTGGTCGCCCAAGGTTTGGCGCGCGAAACGCCATTTTTTGCTGGTCTGGAATCCGCCGCCGCCGCGGCCACGGAGACCGCTCGCTTCAACGACCGAGATCACTTCGTCCGGCGTCATCGTCTTGAGCGCCTTGGCAGCCGCCGAATAGCCGCCGACGGCGATGTATTCGTCAATGCTTGCCGGGTCAATAATGCCGCTGGTAGCCAGAACCACGCGGCGCTGGAAGCTCAGGAAGGGGTGTTCGTCCAGATACGGTTGGCCCTTCCAGGGCTCGGCATTCGCCGTACGGAACTGACCGAGAACACCGTGCGCGGGGGGCTCGGCCCGCACAAGCATGGCGTTCAGCAGGTCTGCAACCTTGTCCTGGGTCACTCCGCCAAAGCTTAAGCGCGCCTTGCCGACGAGCTGGATATCAACCAACGGCTCCTCGGCGCAGACGCCGATGCAGCCTGTCTCAACCACGTCGGCTTTTTGGCCATTCTGCCTCAGCCAGATTCGCACTGCGTCGAGGGTTTTGCCAGCCCCGGCGCCAAGACCGCAGGTGCCGACTCCAACGAAAATTACGGGGCGCTGGACAGCCTCGCGGCGCAAGCGCGCGAGGAGTTCGGACATCGCCTCCGACTTGCCGGATACGCGGGCAGCGCCAAATGGGCCGGCTTTCAGGCCGGCCAGCAGGTTCGCAGACGGCAGGGGATAGTGCGGCCAGCAAGAGTCGGTCTTCTCAGGTTTCGGCATGGTTCATCTCCTTGTCACGGCATTCCTGGATAATCGATGCGAGCTTACGCGGTGTGACCTTGGCGTAGAACTCGCCGTTGACGTTCACAACAGGCGACAGACCGCATGCGCCCATGCATGCGACCACTTCAAGACTGAACATCTTGTCTCGCGCGGTCTGCCCGGGCTTAAGCTTCAAGAGCTTCATCGCTGACTCCAACAGCTTGGCCGACCCTTTCACGTGGCAGGCCGTCCCGCGGCAAAGGGTGACGTGGTACGTCCCTCGCGGCTGGAACCGAAACTGGTTGTAGAACGTCGCGACGCCGTATACCTTGCTTGCCGGCAGATGCAGGTGCCGACCGATCTCCGTCACGGCCTCCCGCGACAGATATCCCATTTTTTCCTGAACCTCCTGAAGAACCGGGATCAGTGCGTCACGGCCCGCTCCCTGGTGCTTTAACAAGATCACTTCTATCCCTGTATTCATGCCTTCTCCTCACTGTTGGCCAAGCGCGAGAAAAACGATACCTTTTCAAGCGCCACGGTCATGTCAATGTGCTCAACATAGACTCCCGGCGGCACCCGCAGCAAAACCGGGGCGAAATTCGCGATTCCCCGCACGCCACACTCCACCAGCCTGTCCGCAAGTTGCTGAGCCTCTGAAGCCGGAACCGCAATCATCACCACTTTGATCGCCTGCTCCCGCAAAATCCTTTCCATCTCTTCAACGCCGTAACAACGGCACCCGTGAAGAACCCGGCCGACCTTCGCCGGATCACAATCAAAAGCAGCCACTACCCTTATGTTCGGCCCCGTCATCGAAAAATGGGACAACAGCGCACGGCCAAGATTCCCGATACCGATAACCGCCATAGCCTCACCCGTGTGTTTGTCAAGAACCTCTGCAATCCTGAGCAACAGACGCTCTATCGGATAGCCGGCCTTACACCCACACGTGCATCCGAGCAGCATCAGATCACGTCTGACCTGCGCCGCAGTGCCACCGCTTCTCTCTGCTAGATCATATGAATAAACACTGTGCCGCCCTTGCTTCTCCGCTTCACGCAACAGTCGCCTATACTGGCAGATTCGCTCTATCGTGTTTGCCGGCATGGTCATTTCAGCCCCCTATCCGTAATCTTACTAACACATAAGCGCTGTAAAATTCCTATTCTGTGAATCGTTTCACAGTAAAGTAGCATAATCCTTTGTTTGGGGTCAACAAGGATTTGATGTATGTGTAACCATTTATGTGTAACGCCCAAAATCTCCGTGGAAAATCACAGATCATCCGGACGAACAGAAGGCCGCCACCGCTACCCGCTTATCCCGCTACCCCAGCTGCAGCCCAGATCAGGCATCACAAGAAAATCGCGAGAGAACGCTTTCCTGTTGCCCCCAACCCTCCTCTTAAGTATCCTTATCCGCAACCGCAGACGGTACGGACTTTGCGGCATTGGTAACATGTGGAAACTTCTTACATTCATCGGGTCTGTCATCAGGATCCTTTTTTGGCTCGTGCTCATGCTGGTGCTGGCCGGACTTGTCTTTCTGTATCTTCTTGAGCGCGACATGCCCACGCCCCTTGTCCGCCGCCTGTCTGCCGAGATTTCGTCAGATGATTACCTCGTGCGGATTGGACGCGCGACCTACAGCCTGAAGAGCGGCTTGCACCTGTACAGCGTCAAGGCTTTTCCCAAGCGTGTCGCCGACAGCGCCTTGATCTCAGCCGACGAAGTCACGATTGAAGTTGCGCTGCAGCCGCGCTTGCCCATGCATGAGCGCCTTCTGGGAGTGACCCTCACCAACCTTTCGATGCCAGCCCTGCCGCCGAAGCATCCTGAGAAGCAGAAACAAGCTGACCCGGTCATTCCCGACCTGCCGCCTTTCCCGCTGACCGTCTTGAACGCCGACGTCCTCGGAATCAAGGCCAGCCGACTGACCGCCACCATTGACCTCGCGGACAAACGGATCGCCGTCACCGAAGTCGCAATCCGGTGGCCGGACAAAGCCTTCGCAATGGAAGTCGCCGGCCACGTCACTTTCGATTTCACCAAACGGCTCGTCAGCGGCAACGTCAAAGGCCAAGCCTTTCCCGAAAACATTCTGCCGTTGCTGAACGTGCTACACTCGCGGGCGGCGATCCGTCAGATCAACTGCTTTTCCAAGATCGAGCGCCCGGTCAATGCCGAAGCGACGTTCGACGTGAACATCGACAGTCGCGACCTCGCCCTGTGGCTTGATCTGGACGTCGGCCCGTGCGCCTACCGTGGCGTGCCCATGAAATATGCAAAAGGCCCGCTCGTTGCCTATGACACCAACAACGTAACCACGGTGGTCATAGGCCCGCTTCAGGCGGAAAGCTCGACGGGCCCGTTTGCAGGCAGACTGGTTTACAGGCAAGAAAACGAAAGCCTGGAGCTGGACGCCTCGGCTGCGATGGATCAGCAGCAACTGGTGACCATCATCAACGTCTTGAATCACGGCGAACTCAAGCCGGTCCGCTGCGACACCCCTCTCCGGGTTTCCGCCAAAGGCGTCATCGCGCTCGATTCCAAAAGCACCGCCACCAACGCGCTCGCCGGACATGCCGCGTTCAGTGAAGGGGCGCTGTTCAACCTTCAGGTTGCCGATATAACCAGCGATTTTTCAATGACTGGTTACACGGCCCGGTTTGACAACGTTTCTGCCACATCCTCCAGCGGAGGCAAAATTGCCGGCGATATTGAATTTTTCTTCCCTGAATACGTCGCCACCTCGACCCTTTTCACCACGCATGTGGCGCTCTCAAACATCGACCTGTCGGATCTCTCGCACGCCATCAACGTCACCAACACGCGGGTCGGCTTGGTTTCAGGCAGCCTGACCCTCAGCGGCCGCACCAGCAACCGATCCACCTCCTCGCTCTCGGGTGAAGGAAAAGTCCTCATCCGTGACGGGCTTATTCACCGCATGCGTCTCTTTGCAGGACTCACCGAATATCTCGTCCGGACCATTCCCGGCATCTCTGCCATCGTGAACCAGTCTTCCGGTTCGATGGATTTCGTCATCCGCAATGGAACCCTCCACACCGAAAACCTGCTGGTCGAAGGTGACCTCCTCAGCATCCAGGGCAAGGGCTCATACAACATCGAAAACGAGACGCTCAATGGCGTCATGCGGGTCAACATCTTCAGAGAAAAAACCATCGCCGGGCGAATCACCCATTTCATCACACTGCCTTTCATCCGGCTGCTGCTGGAATTCAAACTTGCCGGCACCTTTGACAACCCCCAATGGTCTTACGTCAATATCGTCGAGCGCATCACGGACGGGCTCTCCGATCTTTCCAATCAGTTGACCCCTTCTGCTGAAGCCCCCCAAAAAAACCAGCCCGCCGATACGGCCCAACCCGAACTTGCCCCCTAGCAGACTCGTTGCTTTTTACGAGAACTGCCGTCACTCTTTATCATGCGCTTTACTCTTCACACCTACGGTTGCCAAATGAACGTCCGCGATTCCGAGGCTGTTTCCGCCCTGCTGGAGGCCGCCGGGCACCTGCCTGCAGGGTGCGAAGACGACGCCGACCTCGTCTTGGTCAACTCGTGCAGCGTACGCGGCAAGGCCGAAGACAAGGCGCTCGGCAAACTGGGTCTCCTCTGCGCCTCCAAGCGTGACCGCCCAACGCGTATCGTGGGCCTCATGGGCTGCATGGCCCAACGCCTCGGTCCAGACATCTTCAAGCGCGTCCCCGGCCTGGACTTCTCGGTCGGCACCCGGCGTTGCGGCGCGATCCCGCGTCTTGTGGCCCGCGTGCTCGCGGGCGAAACCGCCGTCCACGAGATATCGAGCCCTGAGGAAGCGCCGGACGTGCCCGACGCCCACACGGAGGCGGGGTTCTCCGCTTTTGTCACCATTCTGCTGGGATGCAACCGCCGGTGCGCCTACTGCATCGTCCCCGACGTGCGCGGCCCGGAGTACAGCCGCCCGGCACGCGAAATCCTCGCGGAAATCAAAGCCCTCGCCCGCAACGGCGTCCGCGAGGTCACCCTGCTCGGCCAGAGCGTCATGAACTACGGACACGCCAACGCGGTCTGGACGCCCTCCGACACACTCAGCGACGGCGCGTTCACCGAACCTTTTCCACGCCTTCTGGAAGCTGTCGCCGCCATCCCGGGCATCATCCGCATCCGCTTCACCTCGGGACACCCTTCGGGCTGTACGGATGAACTCGTGCGTGCCGTCCGCAGCCTGCCCCCCATCTGCCATCACCTCCATCTGCCTGTGCAGTCAGGTTCTGACCGGATCTTGCGCCTCATGCGCCGAGGTTACACGCGGGCCGACTACCTCGACGCGGTGCGCCGCTTACGCGATGCCATGCCAGACTTCGCGCTCACCACCGACGTGATTGTGGGCTTCCCCGGTGAGACCGAGTCTGACTTCGAAGAGACGCGTTCGCTGATGCACGCGGCCGATTTCGACAACGCGTTCATTTTTAAATATTCGCCGCGTCCGGGCACACCCGCCGCCGCCATGAAGGACGATATCTCGGTGGACGAGAAACGGCGGCGTAATCAAGTCCTGCTCGAAGATCAAGACCGCCTCGGCATCGCTGCGAATCAACGTCTCGTTGGCTCGGTTCAAGCGATCCTTGTCGAAGGCCCCAGCCTGCGCAACGCCACACGTTGGTCGGGCCGTTCCCCCGGCAACAAGATTGTCATCTTCGACCCGTTCCCCGGTTTGAAACCCGGCACCCTCGCGCAAATCCGAATCACGCGCGCCACCCCTCAGACGCTCTACGGCGACGCGCTCACTTGACCCTCATCGTCATGCGAACCGGCGAACCTATCACCTGCACAATTGAGACGCTCGCATACGGCGGCGACGGCCTCGCACGCGTCGACGGACGCGTGGTCTTCATCCCCGGCACGATCACGGGAGAAACGCTGTGCGCCCGCGTGACCGCTCTGAAAAAGAATTACGCACGGGCCGAACCCCTCGAGATCCTCTCCCCGTCACCCTTCAGGATTGACCCCTGCTGCCGCGTACCCGACCCGGACAGGGACGCCCTTTGCCGCATACCCGGCTGCGTCTATGACCATCTCGCTTACGGCTTCGAACGTGAGACCAAGCAGCGCCAGCTCGAGAGTTTTCTCCGGCGTCTGCCGCAGAATACAGACGTCCCCTTCCTGCCGCCTTTCGCCTCACCCGCGCCGCTGCACTACCGCAATAAGATCGTTCTTCACACGGACCGTCGCAGCGGACGCATGCGCCTCGGATACCGGATGGAGCCGTCGCACCGTGTTCTCGACATCCACGCCTGTCCGCTGGCCTGCGAGGCCATCAACGTCGAACTCGCGCGCCTGCGGGCATCCGATACGTTCAACCGGTTGCCGCCTGACGGTGATGTCACCTTACGCTATACGCCTCATGACGGCGCGGTCGGGTGGATGAATGATGAGGCGTCCATAACGGCCTGTCCCGATTTCCTCACCGAAACAAGTATAGCCGGCCCGCTGCGTGTGCCGCGCGACGGTTTTTTTCAGGTCAACCCGGCAGTCGGCGACACGCTTGTGCGTACCGTTGCGGAGTGGTTTGTCCAGTGTCCCGATGCGGCTGGCATTCTCGACCTCTACTGTGGCGTCGGCGTTTTCGGCTTCGCCTGCATGCAGGCCGGAGGTACACGCCTGACCGGCATCGAGTCAGGCCATGCGGCGGTTGCTGCCGCCCGCTTGAACGCGGCGGCGCTCGGCATCCCGGCGGAATTCCAGTGCCGCGCGCTGGGTCATGACGCCCGTCCCTTGCAGGGTCTCCTCAGTGACCCTGGCCACACCACCGCCATTATCGATCCCCCGCGAGACGGGCTGCCTCGCGATACCGCTTTGGCGCTGGCTGCGAGTGGCCTGCGCCGCATCCTCTACGTCTCCTGCGACCCCGCCACACTCGCCCGTGACCTCGCTCTCTTGTTACGCTGCGGTTATCGCCTCACGCAAGCCCGCCTCTTCGACATGTTTCCCCGCACCGCCCACTTCGAGAGCCTGGTCGACCTGCGCCTCGGCTGATTCATTTATTTTTTTACCCTGTGACGAAAGTGCTCGACAATACGCCGGGGTTCCAAGGGCGCGAATACCTCTCGGGCGAATGGGGCGCGGCGATCGGCTACGAGGTGGCTGGAAAACCGGCCGTTCCGCCCCAGTGGCTGGAGCCGCATTTCTCCTACCCTGACTGGACGTAGCCCTACTCTTGCCGACAGCGAAATGAATTTCACTGTGCCAAAGCGACACTTCAGTGCCGCACCTACCCTTACTTGGCAGAGCGCGACGGCAACGGCGCATCCGGGCGACTCTTAACCGAGCAATGCAGATGGACACCCGCCTGCTTGGGCTTCTCGTATAAGACGAAATCGAACCCCGCCTGCCACGCCAGTTTGGCCAGTTCAGTCAGCGTCATTGTTTCCGATGTCAAGTCGACCGCGCGTCCTTCACAGTGCAACGACGTGACGATATGGATCTAGATCGGAAGAGCACACGTCTGAACTCCAGTCACCGGCT
>CAZXVN010000575.1:0-10719 GCA_964643945.1 uncultured Lentisphaeraceae bacterium
GGAACCGATCTTTCGCGCGATATCGGTTTCACGGTCACGCCGGTCGTCTTGTCGACCCCCGCCGCCACGAACAGGTATACGGTCAAAGTCCCGGGCATCATCAATATCCTGAACGTGGACCCGGTGATCGTCAATCCTTCCGCCTCGACGACATCCAACATCGTCACGATCGCGCAGGACACGCCGAGGACGTTCAGTTGGACCATCAACGATGTGGCGGCAGACTTGGCGTCGATGTCGGTCACGTGGGATTTCGGCGACGGGACGACGACAAACCGGACCGGCGGTTCAGGTTCTGTGATCCATACGTATACGGCGATCGGCGACAAGACGGTTATCATTACGGCGGTGGACAAGGACGGCGGCAGAGCCGAGCGGCAGTTCATGATCCGCGTCGCTGCGACCAAGGCCGTGAATGTCACGCCGATCGGCCCGAACATGGAAGCCAACTATTGGGGCGCGGCCGGAATCGGCAACGGCATGGTGAACTCGCCGGAGGCGCTCAGCCGCGTGAACCGTAACAACGTTTACTTCTTCCGTTATGATCCGGGCGTGACCTCGGCCACGCTGGAAGCCGTCCCGTACAAGACGGCTCCCTTGGGTTATTATAATGTGGTCAACTATAACAGCGCGGGTGTGGGTGTGGTGTCGCCCGTCCGAAATGAGTACGACAGCTTCTTCTATGTCTGGGTCGGCACGGATCAGGGGATTGCCGAGCAGAACCTCAATCCTGCGCAGGCCGGATCGTCTATCATCGTGACGCTGCCGGCGGCACAGACCGGCGGGGCCAACGGGGCGCCCACGAGCGTGGAGACCCGCGACATTCAGGCGATCTTCAGCCGCGAGTACCGCATTGCCGACAATATGGGCGATATCAACCTTGACGGCATTCCCGACAAGATCGCCACGCGCTACAATCTGCCGGCGATCGCCGGCGGCGCGGGCGCCGTGGGCGGCACGCCGGCCGACCTGACGAACGTCGGCAATTATAACGGGGATAACGATTTCCTGCCCGGCGCCGCCAGCGGCGGCGGGGCGATCATCGGCGGCATCTCGAATGTGTTTGCCACGATCGGCGACCCGTTCACCGCGTTTCTCGAGGTGCGCGGCTTCCATCCCGGCTTGAACAACGCGCAGTATGGGAGCGATGACGATTTCGGCCCCGGCGAGTCGCAAGGCGACGAGCCGCGCGTCGGCGACAGGCAGGGCACGGACCCGACCTTGCTGGATACCGACGGCGACCTGTTCCCGGACGGCTGGGAATATTATTTCTGGTACAACGCCCGCATGAAGCTCATGACCGGCTCGCGGTATAATCCGCTGGACGTGGCGCAGGGCACGGTGATCCCCTATAAAGACATCGTGGTCGCCTTTGATCCTTTGGTTCCCGCGACGGACAGTGAAACCGGCGCGGCGGTCAACCGCGATCTGGATAACGACGGCCTGAGTGATATTGAAGAGTTGTCCATGGGAACCAACCCGATCAACTGGGACACCGACGGCGACGGCATGTGCGACGGCTGGGAAGTGCTGCGCGGCCTCAACCCGAACGACTCGCGCGACGGGCTGTCCTTCCTGATGAACAACCTGGACGGCGACCACATGGCCTTTGCCACTGTGCCCCGTCAGATGGTGACCGCAGTGGCGGGCCTCAAGACGAACACCTATCTGGCCGTCAGCACCACCGTTGGCGCCACGAACGGCACCTTCACCACCTGGTACCATTACGGCGACACCAATGCGCCGATCGCGGTCGGCAGGGTACGTGCTTTGGAGGGCGGCGAGATCGTTGTGGCGGTGGCACCGACCACTGCACTGATCCTGCACTACCAAGTGTATCAGGAGTTCGGCTTCGATCCGCGCACGGCGTGGCAATCTGCTCCCAACCGGCCGAACACCCGTCCGTTCACCACGGTTGACGAATACCTGCTGCTCAAGTTCATGGCCGAGGTTCAGCGGAACGGGGCTGCGACGGAAGCCCAGAGAATGACGAACCCGACGACCCAGATGTGGTCCGATTTCTCCACCCACCCGCTGACGCCCGACACCGACTCGGAAGGCATGCCTGACGGTTGGGAACTGTACGTGGCCTGCGGACCCGTCGGCGCGGGTATGGTGATTAACCCGTGGGAGCCGCTCGACGCCAACTGGAACCCGATGCCGGTTCCGCCTTTCGACGACGGGATTGTTAACCGGAGTGAGTTCGCGGGCTTCGACTCGGTTGCCGTTTACGCGGCAGCGGCTCTGTATGGCGCGGGCGATCCGACGGTGACGATCACCCGTCCGGACGCCGACCTCTACTGGACCAACAAGCTGTGGCCGACCGACCCGTGGAACGGCGATACGGACGGTGACGGTTTGAGCGACAGTGCTGAAGTCGCGTTCACATATGGCAATGCGGCCGCTCCCGGGGCGGGTGGCGGCCTGAACCCCTGCTCGATGGATACCGACGGTGACCGGTTGACCGATACATGGGAAGCGGCCTTCGCCGGCACGCCTGTGGCGGCCGCCGGGGCTGTGCTGCCTCCGGTCATTCCCGGCACGCCGGCCATACCGGTCGCCATGGTCATCAGCAACGGCATGGACGGCACGGTCGGCGATGCACTTCAGGACTGGGACCATGACGGCTTGCGGAACTATCAGGAGTACTTGGTCCAGTCGATCCGCAACTTCCGTTACGACCGGCCGGATGAGGGTTTGGTCAGCCTGATCACGGGTGCCGAAGGTCTGCCCATGAACGACACCTTCCAGCCGTACACGCTGTTCAACTTGGTCACCAACGTGTGGGACCCCGCCTTTACCCTCGCCGGCACGTACTTGCTGTTGCCCGTCAACGGGGTTGCGTACGTCTCGACCGACCCGACCGATCCTGACTCGGACAAGGACGGCATGGACGATTACTACGAAATGTTCCACGGGCTCAATCCGATTCTGGGTGACGATCGCTATCCGGGGCTCCTCGGCGACCGTATCGCGATCGCCTACCCCGGGCCTTTCGGCCCGCTGATCACCGCGTTCTACAACGATTGGAACCCCGATCCGTTCATTCCGCTGGACATGGACTTCATCACCTATCCGTGGCTGGATGGCCTGCCTGAGGCTGATCCGGATGCGGACGGGTTGCTCAACCTGGAAGAGAAGCTGTTGCCCAATACGGCAGCGCCGGCCTATTCGAACACCGATCCCTCCCCGATCTGGCTGACCGACGAATCCAGCGTGGAGAGCTTGACCTATCGCTTCTACTGGACGCAGGTCTGGTATTGGGGAAATCCGCCACCCGCCTACCTGTATTCCTTCGAGATGAACGAAGGGTACGACACCGACAACGACGGCGTGTCCGACAAGGCCGAGATGCTGCAGACGGCGACGACGAAGTCTGATCCGCAGGATCATGACGACCCGCGGCGGCGCCAGGCGATCTGGTTCAGCGGCGCGGACTCGGCGGCGCAGACAGTGTCGGCTTACTCCTACGGCGCGTGGGCGTTCCGCAGCTTCACCGTTGAACTGTGGGCGCGGCCGGAAATCACGGGACGCGAGCAGGTCCTGATCGAGCGCCCGATCGCTTACGCGCCGAGCGACCTCAGTAACCTCACCGGGGCAGTCCGCAAGAACTTCCGCATCGGCATTGCCGCGGACGGGCGGGTGTACGCCATGTTCCAGAACGCGGGCGTGCATGACGAGCATACCGGCATGGTGCAGGCTTACGGGCGCATTCTGCCCACGAACCAGTGGGTGCATCTCGCCGCGCGCATGGACGGCGCGGCCGGGCAGTTCCAGCTGCTGGTGAACGGGTTTGTCGAGACCACCGTGCCGACCACCCTGATTCCAGCGAACGGCGTGATCAATACGCTCTTGCTGCCGAACGAGCCCGAGCCCGATTACGTCGCGCTTAACGCGGGAACGCTGGTTCTGGGTGCCGCAGATATTGTGGGAGGCGGCGCCACCTGGTTCGACTACGACCTGTTCTTCCAAGGGTTTGTCGATGAAGTCCGGGTCTGGGACGGCGCCCGCAGCAATGACGAGATCAGGACCGACTATACCAAGCGGTACACCAAGACGGACGTGCTGGCGAACCAGCGGACGGTGCTTGAGGGCGAGGCGGCGGGCGCTTCGCGTGTGGTCGGCACGCCGCTGCCGCTGGCGGCGGAACTGATCTATCACTACACCTTTGACAACCTGTTCAGCGCGGATCGCGTGGCCTCGGTCGCGAAGGTGCCGCGCGGGTTCAACTCCGCTCAGGTGTCGGTCAACCGGCCGGCCGGAAGCATGGTCGGCTGGTGGTCTGAACAGTTGACCCACAGCATGGTTTACAACGACTACGGCTATATCCCGTGGATCGAGAACACCGTTGGGCATCTGCCGCTTTCCGGCTACGTTATGCTGGGCACCAACTCGGTCTTGTTTAACGCGGTGTCCGTGCGCAACTCGCTCTATTACACCTACGATTACACAGGGGACGTTGCGACCACGAACCTGTTCCCGAACAGCAATGACCCGTACGGCTACGTGTATGTCACGAGGCGGGGGATCTTTGTCGCAAGCGACCTGTTGCCGATGGGCGGCGCCTGGGCCAAGCAGACGACGGACTTGTGGGATAACGGCGGCCCCAGCGGAAACTGGGCCGAGACCGGAAACGACAGCGACTCGGACGGTCTGCCGGACTGGTGGGAGAGTTATCGCGGTCTGAATCCTTTGAGCGGGGAGGGGGACAACGGCTGGTATGGGCTCTTCCCGGATGGAAGCGGAATGACCAACGGCGAGCGGTTCATGCGCGACCTGGCGAACGGCTATACGGAGACCAACAATCCGGGCAACCCCTCGGGCTGGAATCCCTCGACCCTGCTCAAGCAGACATCCGACATAGATGGCGACGGCTTGCCCGACTGGTGGGAGAACATCTTCAACCTCGACCCGGCTGACCCCACCGGCCTGAACGGTGCAACCGGCGATGCGGATCTCGACGGCCTGAGCAACTACGCCGAGTATCTGATTTCCGAGCTTTACGGCTTCCGCCTGTCGCGTCCGACCAAGTTCCGGACGAGCGCGAGTCAGGTGGAGTCGGACTACTTCCAGAAGCCTGCGACGAATTCGCTCGTTTACCTCGGCGAGCTGTTCGCAGATCACGACTTTATGGAAGACGGTTGGGAAGACCAGTTCGATCCGTACTATATCAGCCGGTTTGTGTATGACCCGCAGATCGACAACGATCAGGACGGCTGGTCCAACTGGTCCGAGTGCCGTTACGGCAGCGATCCGTCATTGGGCTCGACCAATGACTTCCCCGTGCCGGTCATGCAGTTCAACCTCTCCTACAACGGTTTCCGCGCGGTGGGTTTCCCGGTGACAGTTTTGGCTTATTCGTCGCCGGACATGAACGGGGCTCCGGACTCCATTTATACGACGCTGCCGGTTATGGCGTGGCCCAGGACGGAGACCTTCTTGCGTCCGACCTCGGGGCACATCAAGGAGGGGACGGCCTACTTCTTTGCGATGGTTGACCTCAACAACAATG
Organism: uncultured Lentisphaeraceae bacterium; assembly: GCA_964643945.1. GTDB lineage: Bacteria > Verrucomicrobiota > Kiritimatiellia > RFP12 > UBA1067 > JAHFSX01. The sequence goes on from CAZXVN010000575.1 coordinate 5,513, forward strand.
CGACATGGGATGCGGGTGAACCGTGCGGCGTGTCTGACGGCTTCGGCGTGGGCATAGGCTGGGATCGCAATGTCGTGGACATTGACCTGACGGATTATGCGCCGAACTATTTGCGCATGACCTTGAACCCGCCCGTGCGCACCGAAGATGTGCTCTTCGGAGGCGGTGCGGCGGGCGGCGGCGGTGGCGGTGCGGCGGTGGGCATTGAAACGCGTATGCGTGTCCAGCGCAAGTACATCAACACCTACCCGGCGCTCAGCCAGCGCTACGTCCTTGACAAGACGTTCCTGGGCGTACGCAACTTCATCCACGAGGGCGACTTCTTGGAGCAGGGAACGCCGGGTCTGGACTGGGGCTTCCCGGGCGATACCGCGGCCAACGTCCTCTCGGTCATCTATCAGGTGTACCAGAACAGCGAGGCCGTCACAGCGGTTCTGACCTTCACGAACACGTTCGACTCTGTGCGTGCGAAGGCGGTATCCACATATCCGGTCAACGGCACGTATGTCTACTCGTCGCGTCCGGTCTTTAAGTGGTCCATGCCGGCGGCGTACACCGCCTTCACGCTGGAACTCCGCAAGGGCTCGTCTGCTGGCACGGTGGTGTACAGCTCCGGCACGGTGATGGCGCCGGTGCGTGACGCCGACGGCAACTGCGTGTGGACCGCGCCGATTCATGCGGGCGACCGGATCCCGTCGACCGGGCAGATCTTCTCTTCGAACACCGCCTACGCGTGGCGCGTGATCGCCATGAATCCGAAGTTCTGCGATACGACGACCGGCGCGGTCTGGTCGGACTGGAAGCTGTTCCGGCTGGATGTGAACCAGCCCTTGGACTCTTCGGGGTACGGGGCGGTCCAGGTGCGTGTCAAGTACTACGGCCCTGCGACGAACCTGTTGTCCAACCGTGTGAAGGTGCAGGCGTTCAACAACCGAGGGTTCGCGGGCGTGCCGGAGGCCGAGTATACGTTGACAGCCAGTGAGCAGGCCGCGATGGTGTCATCCGCCGCGACGAACATTACCGTTGTGCTGCGCGGGCTGACACCGAGCCGGTTTGTCGGCGACTACTCGATCAGAGCCTTTATCGACTCCAACCAGAACAGCTTGCGGGATGTGTGGGAGTCGTGGGGTTATGTGAACCACTACGGGGTCACCGACACGCCGTATGACGTGCATGCCGTTACGGTGGAGTATGTGCCGCAAACGCTGGTGTATGATATCCGCATCGAGGATGCCGACTCCGATCAGGACTGGTATCCGGACGCATGGGAATACCAGTTGAATCCGAGCGGCGACTTCCTGAATCTGACAGGCCCGTCGTCAGCCGCGAATCCGGATACGGAAGTGAATCCGTTCTTGTCGTTGACCAGCAGTTTGGGTCGGACAGGCCTGTCGCTGTTCTCCGCGGCACTGGTGCTGACGACGTCCGATGCGGACAGTGACGGCTTGGGCGATATGGTCGAGCTGGTCTTGGGCTCTAACGCCAGTGCGGCTTCGACCGCAGGTGATGGCTTCACGGACGGCGCGAAGCTCAGCTTGGGTCTGTCGCCGTTCGACAGGATGACCTTTAACGTGACGGGCCTGAGCCTGAGTGATGACGCAGCCACGGTGCAGTGGAAGTTGAACGTCTTGAGGGCTGCAAATGTCAACCGGTCCTTGTGGTCCATCACGGGCACCGTGGCGGCGCGGTATGAAATCCAGTACAAGGCGTCGCTGAGCGATCCGGCGTGGCTTACGGTGGAGCACGGCACTGTGACATTGGACGGCGTGGAGCCCGACAAGAGTACGGAGGTCGGCACGAGTCAGCTCGATGCGGTGCAGGGCTTCTTCCGTGTTCAGTTGAAAAAGGCGGAATAGTCGGTGCGACGGAGTCGGCTCCGGTCAGCGACCGAGGGCTCTGAGGAGCGAGGTGCGGCCTCCTCGTCAGAGCCTTCGTCTTCGATGAGCCCGCTACAGGGTGGAGTTGCTATGAAAAACTTGAAAAAAAACGTTTTGAGTTGCATCGGGGTGTTGATCTGCGCGGTCTCTTTCGTGCAGGCCGCGCCGTTTGCCAAGACCATCCAGTTCCGGCAGCCGGACGGCACGGCGATCGAGCTGTGGGGGGAAGGCGACGATTTTCACGCCGTGTTTGAGACGCTCGACGGGTATACGGTGACGTTCGATCCCGCCCTCAAAACCTACTTCTACGCTACGGTGTCGGCGGACGGCACCCAGCTTGTCGCGACGGACCTTGAGGTGGGCAAGGGCACGCCGATGGCACGCGGGCTCGCTCAACATGTTCGCATTTCGGCCGAGGCCTTGAGTCAGCAGGCCAAGGCCCGGTTTGAGAAATGGGATTCGGTCATGGAAGTGACGAAGGCGTGGACGAACCTTAAAAACGCGCGGCGCAGTGCGGAAACCGTGTTGGCGGACGGACCGGTCATGGCGCCGCCCCGCTTCACCACGGTGGGGCAGAAGATGGGGCTGTGTCTGCTGATCGACTTTCCAGACGACCGGGCCACCGTCCCTCAATCGAATGTCGAGCAGTTCTGCAACGGCGACGCCTATGCCGGGTTTGGCAACAACGGGTCGGTCAAGAAGTACTTTCAAGACAACTCCAACAACCTGCTGGTTTATTCCAACGCGGTGACCGCTTATATTCGCATGGTCAAATCGAAGAGTTATTACAATGACACCTCGAAGGACTGCGGTGCTCAGGCGCGTTTGCTGATCAACGACGCCGTTGCCATTATGAAGGCGTTGCCGAACTACGTGTCGGATATCCTGCCGATGTTTAGTGACATAACAGTGAACGGGGCAAGCGAGATTGTGGCCTGCAACGTGTTCTACACAGGTGGCAACGGCGGCTCTTGGACTTATGGGCTCTGGCCGCACTCATGGACGCTTGCCTCGCCGCTGGAACTCTCTGCGGGCGGCAAGAAGGTGTTCAAATATCAGGTGACCAACATCGGCAGCAGACTGTCGATCGCCACGTTCTGTCACGAGAACGGCCACATGCTTTGCGGGTTTCCCGACATCTACGATTACGATTACGATTCCACTGGCGGGGCAGGCAGTTTCTGTCTGATGGATTATGGCGGCCCCGACAACAACCCCGTCCAGGTCAGCGCGTATCTCAAGCGTGCCGCAGGCTGGTGCACCACAATCGAGGCGACATACCAGTCCGGTGTCACCGGCTCCTTGGTGGCAACGCCCGGCATAGAGGGGTTCAACCGTATTATCCGGTATGCCAAGCCTGAAGTGGCGACGGAGTATTTCCTGTTCGAAAACCGTCAAAAAACGGGGCGGGACGCGTCGCTTCCCGCAGCCGGCATCGCCATCTGGCATATCGATGAACTGGGTGACCGCGACAACCAGAGCCTGGCGTATAACACGACGCATGCGAACTACGAGTGTACCTTGGAGCAGGCGGACAACCAGTGGCATTTCCAGAGTGGTGCGAACAGCGGTGACCCTTACGATTTGTACTACTTGGGCAATACGACCCCTGCCTACACCGGCGTGTTCTCAGATTCTTCGGCACCCAGCGCCCGCTGGTGGGACGGGACCGCGTCACTTATGGAAGCCCACGATTTCAGCGTGATCGGCGAGACGATGACCTTTACGATCGCGCCGCGGCCGCCAACCATGTTAACGATCGGCACGCTGCCTTCCGGCAGGGTCGGCACGCCGTATTCCTACCCGCTGACCGCAGTGGGTGGCGCGACGCCCTATACGTGGTCAATCGATAAGGGCACGCTGCCTCTAGGAATCACGTTCAGCACGAACGGGTTAATCAGCGGCATGCCCGAAGAGGCGGTCACGTCGAACTTCAGCGTGGTCGTGATGGGTGCCAGCGGGGTGGGCGCCACCAATGATTTCAGTCTGACCATCCGTCCGGTATTTCTCGCCCCGTTCACGGAAACGTTCGAGTATGGCGGGTCGCTGCCCGACGGTTGGATGCAGGAGTATGTGACCAACACGGTGCCGTGGGTCTATGAGAACGGCGGCGTCTTGGGCCATCCGGCCAGCGCGCACGGCGGCAGTTACAACGCCAGCCTGTCGGTGACGTCGACCAACCGGGCCGTCACCCGGCTGGTGTCTCCGCGGATCGATTTCGGGCCGTCGCCCCGTGCCGCACAACTGACCTTCTGGCATTTTATGGAAGCGTATGTGGGCGACCAGGACCAGTTGCGGATCTACTATAAGACCACGTTCGACGCGCCTTGGACACTGATTCAGAGCTATACGACATCCATCAGCCAATGGCGGAAGCAGACGGTGACGTTGCCGGAACCCGGACGCACGTACTATATCGCCTTTGAAGGGACCGCCCGTTACGGCTACGGCATCTATATCGATGACGTGTATGTGTGCGACCCGACCCCGCCGTTGGGCATCATTACCCCCAGCCCGTTGCCCAACGCGATCATCAATGTCGGCTATACCCAGATATTGGAGACCGTCAGCGGCACCTTGCCTTACACCTATGCGCAAACCTCGGGTGCGCTGCCTGCGGGGATAACCTTGAGTACCAACGGGGTGATCAGCGGTTCGGCTCCGGTGGCCGGGACCTTTCTGTTTGACGTGACGGTGACCGATGCCACGGGCAACTCTTCTACTACGTCATTCGAACTGTCGGTCACCGAGCCCGTGATCGTCATGTTCTCGGAGCCGTTTGAGAACGGAGGCCAGTTGCAGGCCTTTGAAGCGGATGGAAAGCCGCGATGGACGCAGGAGTATGTGACCGGCAGTGCCTCGTGGACCTGTGAAAACGGCGGCGGTTATTGGAATATCGCACGACAACCTGCCAGCGCCCATGGCGGAAGTTATAATGCGCTTTTGTTTGCAAAATCGACATCGGATCATAAGACCCTCTTGGTCTTGAACGCGCGCGATCTGAGTACAGCGCCTCCCACTACACGGCTGATCTTCTGGCATTGTATGACCGCTCTGGATGGCGACCAGGACGAACTGCGCGTTTACTACAAGACCTCTGCGGGAGGGGCGTGGAATCCGCTCGCAAGCTATACGCAAAATGTGCCGGGGTGGACGCAGCGCATGTTGATGCTGCCGAACATGAGCAGCACGTATTATATCGCCTTCGAAGGGAACGCCAAATGGGGCAGCGGGATCTGCCTCGATGACATCCGCATCTCCACTGAGGCCAGTGCTCCGGTCATCACCACTGCAGCGGCCTTGCTTCACGGCACGGCGGGGTACCCGTAT
>CAZXVN010000576.1:0-11159 GCA_964643945.1 uncultured Lentisphaeraceae bacterium
TGTGCCCGATCCGCCCAGCAGACCGCCGACAACGTTCACCGCTCCGGTAATGCCGCCATCCACCAGCAGCGTGCCTGCACTGACCGTCGAACCGCCGCTATACGTGCTGTTGGCGCCGCTCAGCACCAGCGTGCCCGCGCCGGCCTTGTTGAGCCCGGCTGTGTTTGTGATCGCGCCGCCGATCGTGAAAGTGTTGGCGTTGACCGTAATCGTGGGTGTCGTCGTGCCCAGGTTCACCCTGTTCGTGCCGAGACTCATACTGCTCGATCCTGCGAAGGTGAAACTGCCGCCGATGCGATAGGTGCAGTTGCTGGAAGCGAGGGTTATCGGAGCGCCGCTGGTGTTGTCGATCATGCCGCCGTTGATGGCGAAATAATTGCCGACCGGCATGCCATTGAAAGCGCCTGCAGAAGCACTGGTGGCAAAGTTCAGAATCCCGTTCTGCAGGGTGTAACTGCTCTGAAGAAGACCGTAACTAGCCGTTCCCGTCCACTCTCTCATGAAGTTGACCGTGCCGTTGGACAACATGTTCTGCGTAATGGTTTCAGACGCTGCATTAAACCCGGGACTGGTGTTGAATTGAATCGTGCCACCACCCTGAAACGTTACAGGGGCTTGGTTCCAGTTCAACGCACCATATCCGACGAAAGGCGTTTGTATGCTCTCGATGAGCGTCGCGCCCGCAGCAACATACCAGGTCTGCGCACCATTCAGAGCACTACCGGCCCCACTGAGTGTGACGGAACAGGGCACATTGATGGACAGGCCCTTCCATTGGCTGCCGTCCAGGTTGATGTTGTTGGTATTGTTGTTGATGCCGGCCGTGCCGGGATAGCCGAACGCGAATTGAGCATCGGTCGGGAAGGCGACGGGCGTACCTGATCCCGAGACATCGGGGGTCCAGACCGCGCTGTTTTCATTGGTCGTCCCATTCAAATTACCGAACCCGGCTGTGTTTCCGTTGACATCGAGAAAATACGGCGTGCCGTTGACCGTATCCAACACCAGATAGAGTGTCGTACCGGATACCGTCAGATGAGTGACTAGACCACGCGGAGCGTTCACAATGAGATTGGTCGGAACCGTCACACTTCCGCTACCCCAGGTCATCAGCGGATACTGGGTTGTTGCCGCTCCCACGCCGCCCACTGTCACCGTGATGGCGGGCAGGGTCGTAAAGGTGACTGTACCAGCGATCTTCAAGGGCGCGACCGTGGTGCTCGGCGTCAGCGCGCCGAAATTGAAGTCGAGCCCGGATCCGACACCCGCATTGTTGACTGTCAACGCCGAGCAGGCCCACTGCTGTGCTGTGTTCGTGACGGATACGCTCAGGGTCGCGGTGTTGCCTGCTGTGGCGGCGACCGACACGGCGCTGTTCGAGCAGGAAGCGCCCACAACCCCCGCCAGCGTGCCGGCGTTGATCGTCGTAGCGCCGCTGTAGGTATTACGCGTGCCCAGCGTCAGCGTGCCGGCTCCGCTCTTGGTCAGGCCGGCTGTCCCGGCGATGCCGCCAGTGCCGCTGAAGGTGTAGTTCGACGACGCATTCACCGTGACACTGTTCGGAATGACGTTGGTGTTCAGCGTGATGGTACCGCCCGTCCCGACAGTCGTATCAAAGACCACCGAGTCGCCCGTGACACCCTCCTGATAATAGGCGCTGGCCGTTGTGTTGTCCTGCCAAACGGCGGAGTTGCCGCTGTTGTTGATATCCCACGTGCCGTCGCCGCCCTTCCAACTCAGGGGCGCGGTGGTACCGGTGATCTGCAGATAGAGCGTGTTGCCCGCAACGGCCAGATTGCCGGTGATGCGCAACGGCAGCGTCAGCGCCACCCCGTTCGTCGTGGGAGACCCCGAACCCCACGTCAGCAGCGGATACCCGTTGCCGCTGCTCACAGGCAGCGAGGCGCCCAACACCGTGATCGCGGGCGCGGTTGTAAAGGCCACGCCGCCGGTCACGTTGAGCGGGGCGACGGCCGTACCGGGTGTCAGCGCGCCAAAGTCAAACAGCAGATCTGAACCCGTCCCGGCATTGTTCACCGTCAGGCTCTTGCACGTCCACTGCTTCGTCGTGTCCGTAACGGGAACACGCAACAAAACCGTTTTCCCGGATACTGCCGCGAGGGTCACCGCGCTGTTGGAACAACTGCCCCCCATGGCGACGGCCAACGTACCGTCGTTGACCGTCGTTGCGCCGCTGAAGGTATTGTTCGCGGTGACGGCGAGCGTGCCGGCTCCAGCCTTGACGATGCCCCCGCTGTTTGTGATCGCGCCGCCGATCGTGAGCGTGTTGGCATTGACCGTGATCGTCTGCGTCCCCGCTTTCAGATCCACCGCGTTCGTACTGAAATTCAGACTGCTCGTGCCTGCAAACGTGAAACTGCCGCCGATCTCGTAAAGTGCATTGCCGATGTCCAGCGTTATAGCACTCCCGCTGGTATTATCCAGCGTGCCACCGTAGAACTGGACACGATGCCCCATTGCATGCTTACTGCCCAATGCGCTTGCGGAAGACACCGTGTCAAAATTGAGCGTCCCGTTGAGAAGTTTGTACCAAGGTTGATTCTCGGTCGCCGTGTATCCCGCCCGGAGATTCACCGTGCCGTTGGTCATGTCCTGCACAAAAAAGTAATTTGAGTTCCTGCCCAGACTCGTGCCGGTGACGTTGATCGTGCCGCCGCCTTGAATCAGGGCATTGACATGGTTCCAATTGCCGTTGTTCCAGGCAATATTGAGGATGGTGCTGCTGGGCACAAGCCATAGCTGCTGATCCCCGCCGTAGAAATGGCCTGCCGACGACAAGGTGGCTGTACAGGGAACATTAAATATCATGCCCCTCATGTTGTTGGCCCCCGAAAACGAAAATGTACTGTTGCTGATGCCGGCGGTTCCTGGATAACCAAAGGTAAACTGAGTCCCGTCGGGTAGATTTCCCGGCGTATCCGTGCCAACCGAATTGGTCGTCCAGTAATTTCCGTTATATGCATACGTCGTATTCGCCGGATCGCCAAACCCCGCCGTCGCTCCGTTGACATCGAGATAATACGCCGTTCCGTTCGCCGCAACCGCATTCCCGACCAATCCGCAGCAAAACACTGCGGCCACACCAAAGGCCGCCACACACGAGCAAGCCTTCATGAACCGTTTCATCATTGTTCCCGTCTTCATCTCTTTACCTCCTGTTGAACATGAATCCAACGCGGGCTTGCGCCCACAACCCAAACACGCTCTGCTTCAGAACCGCATTCCGCCTATAGCCAACTTTGGGCAACCTTCACCGGTGCTTATAAATGTAGCACTTTCCCGATAAACTGACTTCAGACAATTTGTGCAAAAGTCGGACAATTCGTGCAAAGCGTGTCCTTGCCTGATTAATAATGAAAGCGGGAAAAAGATGCTTTTAACTGAACAAACAATTATTCGCGCTTGAGTCGCCATGAAGAGGCAGGCTTGCCATCGAGCGGCAAGTTATAGGTCAGCGTATAGGTGCGGGTATCCTCGTCATAGTCGGTCTGCCAGAAGTCGTTGCCGTGAACAGCTTGATTGAGTTTGATCTCTTTGCGGTCCACCACTTCAAACAGCGCGATATCCTGGATGGAGGTGAGCCCCTGAAAGCGGATCGGCACAAACCCGACTCCACCTGCAATGGCGACCTCGACAACGGGCTTTTCCGCCTGGATTGCGATCGGATAACAGGCGAGCACTTTCCCGCCGCGAGCCGTCACCCGCAGATCGTTACCCACGGCCTCGCGGTAGGTTGTCCTCCAGGAGGCCGGCTGTTCAGCAAGATGTTTCCTGTAGGGCTCATTCGGGCCATAGTAGTCATCGGCGTTACAATGAAGCGTGATCCACTCTGCATCCAAATCGATCACATCGCCGGGCTTGAATGCGGCGACTTCGCGTGGCGGCACGAGGAGAAGATCCACATCGATGGCCTCCTTCGTCGCGCGGTTGACGGGCATCGAGATGGTTGGCTGGGTATAGGACTTCCCGCCAATCGTCGCGTGATAGGAACGGATCACCAAGGCGCGGTAGCCGGTTCCCCAGTCACGGCCATTGGTATGTTTTGCCCCAGGGAAGGAGACCCACCAAGGCTTCTTGCCGTGCAGAGGAAGACGGTCAATGAAGCGTTCACCCGGCTTCAGGCTCAAAGGGACGTCCTGTTCGGCGATGAGCCCGTCCCGATTTCCATAAGCGATTTTTGGCGTGGAATAATGTGAGGTTCGCCCCTGCCGGAAGAAGGAGATGTTCGTGTTCGCGGCGGAGACGTTAAACACATAGCGGAAGCGCTGAAACGTCCGCGCATAGTCGTCCGTGCGCAGGGTGTGAACGTCGGCCTCCATGGCAACCTCTCGCCGCGCGCCATAGAATCCATGATAGCGGACATCGGAGAGGCACGGCCCATGCGCGAGATAGGCGGTCTTCAGCTCTTTGAAAGCCAGTTTGTTTCCCTCTTCGTTCAGCATCTCGAACCAGTCGCCGCCCCAGCCGGCATCGGTCCAGCTCCACATGGTTCCCTTCACCCCGTTTCGAGCCATGAGCATGCGGACGTCCGTCACGACCAGGTCCACCAGGCTCATATCCATGTCAAGGCAGATGGTCTCGCCCCAGCAGCCGATGGCCAACTGATCCCAGCGGCCGTTGCCGCCTTTGCCTGAATAGCCGATGAGCGACAACTGCGCGTGGCTCGCAGAGGGCAGTGTGCCGTAAAATCCGTAGACGACGCGAAGGAGGTATTCCGTACGTCCGGGCTTTACGGGAAGGGACGTGTAGGCCATCAGATAGGCGCCCATGGGCGCATAATGCCAGTTCTTGCTCAGTTGAACCGGGATGCCCGTGGGCCGGCCCTCCTTGTCACAGAGCAGGGGACAGAGACCTGTGATGTTGGCAGGCGAGCGGAAATCCAGCAGGAAGGGAACTTCTGTTGCGGCAGAAGCGGCACTGTCAACGGTGATCAGAAAATCGTCATAGTTCCGGATGTCCGTGTAGCCGGTCTTGAACGCGCGCGTGATTTTAGGCGCCTTCGCCACAAAACAATTTTTTGCGGCCTCGAAGGTGACAGGGAAGACGTTGTTGGTTCCTGACGTCGCTTGAAGGGTGAAGCCTTGCGCAGAGGTGATCCTGCCGGGAGGCGTATACGTCAGGGTCACCGCATTCGTCGTTGAAGGAAACCATGCGACTGCAAACGCTTTCTCAGTCTGGCAGTCAACGCCGCTCCCCTTGAGCTGAAAAGCGACTTTTGCATGGTTCCACCCTGTGCCCTCTGCCGCGCCCGGCGCAAGCGCGGCGGTGAGGGACAGTGAATCCGGCCATGCGACCAGGGTGAGGCCGGCTTTGCATCCCAGAGGTTTTCCAGACGCGCTTTGGAAGTTGAGATCGACAAACTCAAAATGCTGGACAAAGCGTCCGGACTCCCACATTCTTGCGAAGCCAAGGCGTCTGGGGTCAGGATCGGTACCTGCTGCGCAACTGACGGCGCGATACTGCTCGCCGTTCACCTCGACCGTGATGAGAAGCTCGGCCGGGGGCAGTTGGTATAAGGCGTCTGTTCCTGTTTTCAGCGCCTCAGCATAACTCAAAGGTTTTGTTGTTGTGAGGGCAAAACCCGCCTTGGTGAAGTCTGATAAGTTCAATGTAAAATCGTAAGCACTGGCCTGAATGGCCAGAATCTCCGGGCTCTTATCCGTCTTGTGTTTTCGCCATCCGTTCAGCCAGCAGGAAGAGGTGTAAACGGACATGCGCAACGGGTATGCCGCAGGAACAGGCGCCTTCTGTATGGGTCTGCTGCATGCGCACAGAGCCATAAAGAGGGGGATGGAAGCGAAGATAAAGACGTGCTTGTTTGTACTTTGCTTCATTTTCCCTCCACCTTTGGTCAAAACTTTTTTAAATTATACCATCTCTTTCCGTAAGCACATAAGGTCAATTCGTGCAAACAACAGACAAATTGTGCATTTTTAACCTGTAGCCTTCTCGGCAATCTGCTAGAGTGAGCGACACGATGAAACGGAAAACATCCATTCTCTTTCTGCTCGCCTGGAATGATTATCGCATTTTTCAAGGTATCAGCCGTTATGCGCATCAGGCAGGATGGCAGATGGACACGCGCCACTTTTTTCTGAATCTCTTTCCGAGGGACCGCACCTTTCAGGGCATGATCGCCATGTGGCACGCTGACCCGTCGGTCAGGGCTTACATCCGCGAGAAGGCGAAGAGCGTGCCGACCGTCATCCTCGGCACCCAGAACCCGAGAGTCATCGCGCCGATGGTCATGCCCGACAACCGGCAGGCCGGACGCCTGGCGGCCGAGCACCTGTATGGACTCTTTCACAAGCATTTCGGCTGGTTCGCCTGCGACCTCTGTCCGTCGGGCAAGGAGCGGAAGGCCGCGTTCGAGGGCCGGCTGCGTGAACTCGGCTTCTCCAGCGCAGACCTGTCCTGCGGCAAGGCGCCCTTCAATGCGAAGGTCGTTCTCCACAAGCTGAAGCAGAGTCCCAAGCCCGTAGGCGTGCTGGCCCGTGACGACCATAACGCCGCCGTGCTGATTGACCTCTGTCATGAAGCGGGGCTTCGCACGCCTGAGGACGTCGCCGTGATCGGCGTCGGCGATCTCGAGTCGCTTTGCGCGTTCTCGCCGCTTCCGGTCTCGAGCGTCAGCCTGAACATGGACGAACTCGGCTTTCAGGCTGCGGCGGTTCTCGACCAGCGAATGCGCGGCCAGCGTGTTCCGCCCAAGACCGTGATCCCGCCGGGGCCGCTGACCCAGCGACTGTCGACAGGCTGTCTCGCCATCACCCAGCCGCATCTGAAAGAGGCCGTCCGGGTCATCGACGGGCAGTATCACGCTCTCCTGACCATTGACGACCTTGCGGCCGCCGCCGGCGTCTCCCGCCGGCAGCTCTATCTGTTGTTCCGGAGTGAGATGCGCTGTTCGCCCTGCGATTACCTGCTGAACGTCAGACTGGGCCACGCAAAAAAGCTGATTGCCGAAAACCAGCTTCATCTAAACCAGATTGCGCAGGCCTGCGGATTCAACACCCCGCGCACCCTCCTCCGAACGTTCCGCCAGCGCTTCGGGCTCGCCCCTTCCAAATGGGCGCGAGCCGAGACATAATAAACCCTTGCGTCGCCTGAACCCCGCATCTACACTGGCACCATGAGATTCTCACAAATTCCTGAACGCCACTTTGAAACCGCCGGCGTGTGCATCGGGGTTGTCGGACCGGTCTTGATCACGGTGCAGCTTCACGCGGAGTGGGTCAGCAAGACGCCCTCCTCGCTCTCCCCCGGATATCTGGTGGGCTTTCTTCTGATCTATTTCTTCTGGTTCCTCTACGGCCTCCGCTTCCGCCGGATTGCCGTGTGGCTTTGGAATCTGGTGGGCGTGTTCTTGCAAGCGCTCTTGCTCTGCGTCACGCTGCTAAAGTGAGTCTGCTGTCTTTGACCTTCACGCAGGGCAGTGCCCTGAGTCGTATTCCGTTCCTATCGCGCGGGCTCGCAGGTATAGTAATCACATCCGTTTAGCAGCTTTCAGACTGTCCGCCCGCGCCCCATGGGATGCTGGTGACCGGTTTATGTCTTTCGTGCTTTTCGGTTCTTCTTGAAGAAGCGCCATGACACCTACTCTCTGTTCATCGGCAGATTCAAAGATACCCCGCAGCCGTCCTTCGTATGAGATGTCAACACTGGTTGTCCCGACCCTCTGTCAGAGATTGCTCATTGCGGTTCTGGCTCGTGCTTCCTCTCTCGTGTCTCACACCGCCTGTGCAGGAGAACGCCAGAACGGCCTGCTGCGCGAAGCGTAAGAACGGATGACGGAACCGTCCATGATGAGTTGCACAATACACCCTCGCAACTTAGCCCCTTCACGGTTTTTGACGCCAAGGGCGACATAGTTGGCCGTGTCGTGGTCAATGGGGGGCGGATGTGACATTTACGACGGTGTTGGACATGGGCATCAGGGAGATCGGGAAATTCTGGTTATCCAGGATCATGTCTTTACCCCCGGACGCGGGTATCCCGACGAACCAAACGTCGAGCACGGCGTTGGTTGGGGATCGGCCCGTCCAGCGTACGGCACAGGTGTATGTGAGAGTACGCATAATTTCCCGGGCCTGAGAGCCGTAGTCTGTCTGGAACGTGACCTTGTTGGAACCTCCGGCGGCAGCCCGAACACATGAAAGTGTGACAGGAGTCTTCGAGGTCATCTTTTGCTGATCAATCGTTTGCGGGAACAGCGCTGAACATGCGCTTGTCAGAAAAGCGGTGACAGTGATCAACTTCAAGGCACAGTCCTTTCTATCGCGATAACTATCGCCAATATTTTCCATTACTGGCCACACGGTCAGTCATAGGGTCACTTTTTCCATATTCATGTGAACATATCAAGCTGAATCAGAGACGAGGCCACAGCACCACCCGTCCGCTCCGACCAATCTTCTCGCGCCGACGGAAGGACCAAGAAGCCTGTGTCCTATCCGTCTGATTCGCACGCACCACCCCGTCCGGTACCCCCAACCGCTCAGCCCTGAAAGTAAGGACAGGCGGACACTCTCGCCTCCGCCTGTCATTCGCGCCAATCCCAACGCGACTAACGTTATCTGAAAATCACTTTCGTTTTGTGCATTTTGGCATCCCGAAGATCTGCCCAATCCCTCAAGATGAGATTTGTCTGTATGGCGCAGAGGTGAAGAAGAACGAGCACCATGAATGATTGCCGAAGCTGGTGGCGTTGAGAAGCCCAGACCAAGTATATGGCGTAGACGGGCAGGTGAATGGGCCAAAGGAACCCCAAGATGGCTGGCATGGGGAGGTCCAGATACATGTCTGCAGTCTGAGTCATCGCAAACCAGGGAAACGAGTATCTGAAGTCGTCATCCAACGGGGCGACGACCATGAGTATCAGCACCATCGGGAGCAGAAAATGAAGACTATGGAGGAGTATTGACTTCATGGCTTGTTCCAACGCCCGCGTTCTCCCTTGAACACCTGCGACGGCCTGCGAATAGGAAGCCACGCGAGATTCGTTTTCCTCTTTCTCAGAACATGATGTCCTTCATGAGACTGAACTCATACCGGTAGACCAGCCGGTGAAACGCCCCCAGTGCCGATTGATCACTGTATTCCGGCTGAACACTTCCTCCGCATAGTGCGAAATAGTGGCTAAAACCGTCATGCGTGACGAATGCCAATGCTCCGCACAGATGACCGTCTTGGGCGAGATAAAGAATTGTGGCTGGAGCACCCGACTTGGTCTGCATCACCCTTGATGACTGGACAGTCACTCCTGATCCGGCGAGGCCGCATGTGGCGGTGTAGAACTCCGTCCAGTGCCGTTCATCCCAGTTCGTGGAGGCCGTGACCTGCCCCATGCGGATGAAGATATCTTTGAACCAGATATAAGGCAACGTCCTTTTGACCGGAGTGAATGTCAGGTAGCCCTTTGACCGGATCTCGTCTTTGTACGTCCAATCTTTCGGGAAGTTCCATGAGAGGATGTTCTGGTCGGTGAAGTGGACTGATTCGTCCAGGTCGGAAATGAATTCTTCGGGCCTCCATGCGACCGCGTTCGTTCCCGTAGCCGCCGGGCAGAGTTGCACGTTTGCCATTGTTGCCGGAGTCGGGATCCCTGGCGCCTTCGTGACATAGCGGACTTGAGCACGACAGTGTCCAAGTGACCATCCAAGCGCAAGGCATACAAGGGGAAGCAAAAAAGCCGAGGCGGCACGCCATGATTTCAATTTCATGTGTTTAACTCCGAACATCAGCGCGTACCCTCCGACGCCCCCGTCATGGTAGCCAGCTTGCGAGCCTGCCATGTACGCCGCTGTTCTCTTGCTTCACGCTCTTCGTTCATCCGGCACCAGTTCCAGGACGGCAATCTCAGGAAGGCAGTTGAACCGCACCGGACAAACAGCCCACCCAATCCCTCTGGAGATGAAAACGCTCATGCCCTTGGGCGACTTCTTCAAACCGCTGGAATACGTCTTGTTGCGGACAGGAAGAACCGGCGTTCCGATAAGAGGGATGTCAACCTGTCCGCCGTGGGTGTGCCCCGTCACCATCAGGTCTACCCGCGAAGAGAAGCCAGTGTCGGCGGTATCCGGATTGTGAGCAAGCACAATCCTGCAATCGGTTGCCGGTATGCCGCTCAATACTTCGTCCAGGTTCCTGTGGTCCTCCCACAGATCTCCGGCACCCGCGAACCAGAGGCGGCTGCCCTCGCGCTCGATGAAAGTCACTTTATGCCTCAAGTCCTGGCCGGTCCGTGTCAGCCAGTACTGCGAGCGCTCCGTGTCCGCCCAATGGTCATGGTTGCCAAGCACGGATAAGATGCCCGATGGCGAGTGAAGCTTCGCTACAAGAGGCCACACGGCTTCGATCTGGCCGGTCGCTCTCTTTTCATGAACGAAGTCGCCGGTGCATACAACCAAGTCGCCCGGAATGTCGTTCACTCTGGCAATCACGTTCCGGACGAGGGCGAGAGGCACCAGGAGGCCGTAATGCAAATCGGTCACTTGCACGATGCGGAACCCGGAAAACGCCTCCGGCAAATTCGGCACCGGAATCCGATAGGTGTTGGTCAGCACAACGTACCGCTCGATGAATACCGGATAGCTAGCCGCCACGCCAAGCATGCCGGCATTTCTCGTCATCGTGAGGAATCGTCGTCGCGAAATCGGCTTCATTCTCGATGCAGACTCTTGTTGAGGATCACAGATAAGGATCAAAGCGCAGCACACACAGCCGCGCCACATTCAAACATCTCTTGAAAGGTAGCACATGCTCTCCGCAAGCTTCAAGCCCATCCTGCGCCACGCCGCCGGCAGGCAACCTATAAGAGCGGAGCGGATACGGGGTACGGGCACACTTGATTTTTTAGCTGGTATCCCAGCGGCGGGTATTCCCGCAAAAAAGCTCGTGTGCCTCTCCCCGTACCCCGGAGCGTCCTGACCCCTTGCACTCGGCAAAGGGGCTCAGGCGTCCGTGGCCGGAGGCCGGAACACCCCAAGGAGATCCACATGAACAGCGAAACACAACAGCGCCCCGAAACCTTCCCCGAATACCTCCGCCGCCTGGCCGACGACTGCGAGGAGAACGGCAACACCGGCCACGCCGCTGAGATCGGAAGAGCACACGTCTGAACTCCAGTCACCGGCTAT
>CAZXVN010000577.1:0-5192 GCA_964643945.1 uncultured Lentisphaeraceae bacterium
AGTAAACAGCACCAGCTTCGAGCCGGTCTTGTTTGCGTACTCGCCCATCACCGTCCGCGACGAGGTCAGAAAGAGCAGCAGAAAGACCGTGATGGGGAGTTGAACGCTGAGCATCACCTGTGACCATATCAGCCCCCGGAACGGATTGCTGATGAACAGAAGCGTTGCCATAGCCGCTCCATACGTGATGCCTAAACCGATACGGGTGTGGCGATCCTTGATGTTGTACGTTTCGCCGAACATCCCCGCAAAGATGGAGCCGCCTGCCATACCGGCGGTAATGCTCGACGCGATGCCCGAGAACAGGAGCGCACACGCAAACACCGTGGCCGCCAGATTGCCCAGAAGCGGCTTCAACAGCGCCCCGGCCTGCGGCAGATCGTTCACAACGGTGCCCTTCGCATAAAACGTCGCGACCGCCAGGATGATGATCGCACTGTTGATGACCCACCCGATCAGCATCGAAACTAACGTGTCGAGGAATTCGTAATCAAGTTGCCGCTTCATCACGGCAGGGTCTGCGAGATTCCATTGCCGGCTCTGGATGATCTCCGAATGCAGGAACAGGTTGTGCGGCATGACCACGGCACCCAGCACACTCATCAGGATGGGAATGGAACCGGACGGGATCTCCGGCTTCACCAGACCGACCAGTGCGGCTTCCCAATGGACATTCGCCATCGTGAGTTCATAAATGAACGAAAGGCCGATCAGCGAAACAAACCCGATGATCCATTTTTCCACTTTCGGGTAGGAGTTTGTGACAAGCACGGTGCTGACAACGGCAACCGTGAGGAGCGCGCCGGGTACGAGCGGCATTTTAAACAGCATCTTCAAGGCGATGGCCGCGCCTAAAATCTCTGCCAGCGCGGTTGCTATGGATGCGCCGACGGCCGAGAGCAGGATGATCCGGGACGGCCAGGGTTTCAAATGCCGGGTGGCCGATTCAGAGAGGCAGTCGCCGGTCACGATGCCGAGGTGGGCGGCGTTGTGTTGAAGCAGAATCAACATGACGGTGGAGAGCGTGATCACCCAGAGAAGCGTATATCCGAACTCTGATCCGGCGGCAAGGTTGGCCGCCCAATTGCCGGGATCAATGAACCCCACGGTGACCAGCAGCCCGGGCCCGATATACTTCAGAAATTCCTGGGCACGTGCACTCGGCGCATGCTTCTCCATCAGGCAGGCTGTCTGTTTTCTTAACATCGACGTTAACTATACCAAACCCGAACGACTCACTGCCAACCTGTTTTCCCCACGGATTTTTTGTGCGTGTAACGGTCATGCCCCCGTACAAACGGCGCACTTAGGAATTGGACAGAACCGGAGAGTCTGATAAAGTTGGAGCCAGAAACAGATGCGGCGTGCCCTGCCGCTGGCTTGGCCGGGCTTTGTGCGGAAGACGGCCTCGACGTGAAAGGAGAACGAAGCATGAGGATGATCAAGACGGAGGGTGCGCCGGAGGCGATCGGGCCTTACGCGCAGGCGATTGAAGTGAACGGGATGGTGTATTGTTCAGGGCAGATTCCGATCAACCCCAACTCGGGAGTCATCGAGGCGGCTGACGCGGCGGGGCAGACCATGCAGGTGCTGCTGAACCTGCGGTCGGTGTTGGCGGCGGCGGGAACGGGTCTGCACCGGGTGGTCAAGACGACCGTCTTCCTGACTGACATCGGCGACTTCCCCGTCGTCAACAAGGTCTACGCCGAGATGTTCGGCGGGCATACGCCTGCGCGTTCGACCGTGCAGGTCGCACGTCTGCCCAAAAGCGCGAAGGTCGAGATTGAAGCGGTCGCGGTTAAATGAGCCCGTGCGCGGCGAGCCAGTCGCGCACCGGGGCTTCGGGCAGCCCCATGATGTTGGTGTAGGAGCCGCTGTATCCGGCGATCAGCCGGTCGCCGTTTTCGTCGATGTCATAAGCTCCCGCGCGGTCAAGCGGACGCGTCGTGTGCAGATACGTCAGGATGGTTTCTTCCGACAGGACCTTGAAGTGTACGGAGGAGGCCTCGACCCGGATGTCCGGCTCTTTGTGCGGCAGCCCCAGTGCCATGGCGGTGTAGACGATTTGCGTGTGTCCCGAGAAGGCACGCAAAAACTGCGCGGCTTCTTCAAGATCAACGGGCTTGCCGATGAGCCGGCCCCCGAACCACACCAGCGTGTCGGCCGTGATGAGCGCGGCGTCGGGATGTCGCTTGCGGCAGGCGCGGTATTTCGCCAACGCATTGGCGACCACCGTATGCACAGGGTCGGCCGCGTCGTGGAGCTCTTCGGTGTCGGCGGTGAACACGGCGAAGGGGCACCCCAACGCATCGAGAATTTTTTTGCGGCGGGGTGAGGCCGAGCCGAGGATGAGGGGTGTTTGCATGGAGTAAGGGAGAGTGGTGGGGAATGGCGGGATTACGTAGGGGCGAACCTGCGTGTTCGCCCTCTTGCTTTTAGCGCGCGCCCGACATCCGGCACGGCGGCCAGCAGTTCGCGGGTGTAGGCGTGTTGCGGCGCGTCAAACACGGAGACGGCAGGTCCGCTCTCGATGAATTGGCCCGCAACCATCACGGCTGCGCGGTCGCAGAGGTTGCGCACCACCGCGAGGTCGTGTGAAATCAGAATGATCGCGAGATTAAGTTCTTTCTGGAGGGTTCTCACCAAATTCAGGATGCGGGCCTGCACCGAGACGTCCAACGCGCTGACCGGTTCGTCCGCAATAATGAGCTGCGGTTCGAGCGCGAGGCAGCGTGCGAAGCTGATCCGCTGGCACTGGCCGCCGCTGAGCTCACGCGGATAGGCATCGAGCACCGTTTCCGCCATGCCGACGCGGTCCAGCAGTTCGCTGACGCGGGTGGCGACGCGGTTGGAGGGAACCATCTTGTGTACGCGTAACACTTCTTCGAGGGTTTGGCGCACGGTCATGCGGGGGTTGAGCGAGCCTGCTGCGTCCTGAAAGACCATCTGCACGACGCGGCGGTAATGATGGAATGCGGCGGGGCCCATGCTGCTGAGCTCCTGGTTGTTGAAACGTATGGAGCCCGAACTGGGTGGCTGGAGTCCGATCAGGGTCTTTGCGAGTGAGGATTTGCCGCAGCCGCTCTCGCCCACGATGCCGAGCGATTCGCCCACGTCGACGCTGAACGACACGCCGCGCACGGCCTCGACCGGCTTCTGGCCGTGCGGATGGTAGGTGACGTGGAGATTCTGGATGTTCAGGAGCGTCATAGAGGGGGCAGGGTTCGGTTTTCAGGGTTCAGGGGCGAATACAGATTCGTCCGCATGCAGCCAGCAGCGGAACGTGTGTCCGCCGGGTGCTGTTTCGGTCGGCGGGCCGGTCTGGCAACGGGGCTCCGCGTCGGCGCAGCGAGGGGCGAATGCGCAGCCTATGGGCCACGCGTCGGGCGAGGGTACGGTGCCGGGGATGTCTTGCAAAGGGGTGTTGCGCGGGGCGTCGAGCAGAGGAACCGCGGCAAGGAGGCCGCGCGTGTAAGGATGGCGGGGATGAATCAACACATCGGTGACCGCGCCGGTTTCGACGATCTGGCCTGCGTACATAACGTACACGCGCTCCATGCGGCCTGCCACGAGCCCGAGGTTGTGGGTAATGAGCAGCACGGCCATGCTGTGAGCGGCGGCGAGTTCATCAATCAGGTCGAGTACCTGGCGTTGCGTGGTCACATCCAGCGCGGTGGTGGGTTCGTCCGCCACCAGCAGTTTGGGACGTGCGGCGAGGGCCATGGCCAGCATCACGCGTTGCTGCTGGCCGCCGCTGAGTTCACAGGGATAGGCGCGGGCAGCACGTGTAGGATCGGGCAGCCCGGTTTTTGTGAGCAGGGCGAGGGTTGCGGCAAGGCGGTCGGCGCGGCGCCGGTCCGGCAGGCACTCGGCGATCTGGTCACACACGCGCATGACGGGGTTCAGGCTGGCGGTGGGGTCTTGGAAAACGTAGGCAATCCCATGGCCGCGTATGCGGGTCAACATACGGTTGTCCAGCGCCAGGGTGTCGGTTCCTTCGAAACGCACATGTCCCGAAAGGCGAGCGCGGTCGGTCGGAGCCAGGCGTGTGAGCGCCAGCGCGGTGAGGCTCTTGCCGCAGCCGCTCTCGCCCACCACGGCGACTCGGTCGCCCGCGCGGACAGTCAGAGAAACTGAGCGTACAGGGGTCGTTTCTACGTCCTCCTGTCGGAACGTGACGGCGAGATTTTCGACCTGTAGGAGCGGTGCGGACATTTCAGGTTCCATTGTAACCGGAAGCGGACGGAAGCGAGAACAGAAAAAGCGGCGAAACCGGACTTTGTTTCACGGATGAAAAGAGGCATAATCAACGGCCTGTTTTGCAGAAGGAGAAGGACGCATGCTGAACCACGCGCACTCGCCGACGCTCGGGCAGATTTTTGTGAGTTTCACGAAAGTCGGCGCGGTGCTTTTCGGCGGCGGGTACGCGATGTTGCCGCTGTTAGAGCGCGAGGTGGTGAACAGGCGCGGCTGGTGCACGTTCGAAGAGATGACGGACTATTACGCCCTGTCGCAATTGGTTCCGGGCGTTGTGGCGATCAACACGGCGATGCTGATCGGTCATCGCCGGCGCGGCTTCTGGGGCACGGTGGCCGCGACCTTTGGCGTGGTGCTCGTCCCTTTTTTCGTGATCCTCGCTTATGCGGTCGCCTTTGACCAGATGGCGGGTTCCCGACTGCTGGCCGATGCGATGTCGGGGTTGCGTCCGGCCGTGGCAGGGCTGATGTCGGGCGTGGCCTATGCGATGTTCGGACGTAGCCGCAAGACGCGGGTAGGGCTGGTGGTTCCGTTGCTGGTCGCCGTGCTTGTGCTGGGGTGTGGCGTCAGCGCGGTGCGTGTGATCCTCGCGGGTGTGGCGGTCGGCGTGTTATGGTTCGCGGCGTCGGTTGTGCGAAAGAACCCTGAACCCTGAACCCTTGAACCTCTCCATGAACATCTTCCTCAAACTGACGTATACGTTTTTCAAGATCGGCATCCTGACCGTTGGGGGCGGGCTGGCGATGATCCCGATTATCCAGTACGAGATGGTGACCCGCGGGTGGCTGGACAATCAGCAGTTCTTAGACATCTTGGGCATCGCGCAGATGACGCCGGGTCCGATGTCAGTCAACACCGCAACGTTCGTCGGTTATCGCGTGGTGGGCGCGGTCTATCCACAGTCGGTCTGGATTGCGGTGGCAGGCGCGGGGGTG
>CAZXVN010000578.1:0-8868 GCA_964643945.1 uncultured Lentisphaeraceae bacterium
TTCTGCTGTTGCTCGCGGCGAACATCGGGCTGCCTTACTTCGTGCTTTCCTCGACCGGGCCGCTGATGCAGAAATGGTTCAGCGGCACCCATCCCGGCGTGTCACCCTACCGGCTTTACGCGCTTTCCAATACAGGCTCACTGCTTGCGCTGCTGAGCTATCCGTTCTTCTTTGAGACCCATTTCACGCGAATAACACAAGCCACGCTCTGGGGTTGTGGACTGGTCGTTTATGCGTTCTGCTTGGTCGGGTGCGCCCTCAAGGTCTGGCGGGCTCAGGCCGCACCCGCAGTCCAGCCGACGGACTCCGGTCCGTCCGGCACCTGTCAGGGAAACGGCGCTTTCACCGTGACCGTGCTTCAGCGAGCACTCTGGCTGCTGTTGTCGGCCTGCGCGTCGGTGCTGCTACTGGCGGTGACGAACCGGCTCTGCCACGATGTGGCGGTGATGCCGTTCCTTTGGGTGCTGCCTCTGGCGCTCTATCTTTTGAGTTTCATCATCTGCTTCGACAATCCCCGCTGGTATGTGCGCGTGCCGTTCGCGCTCGCGTACGGGGTGGCGGCGATGGCCATCTGCTGGGCGATTCTTCGGGACCGCAATTGGTCGTTTGAGCGGGTGACAACGGTTTATATGGGAGCGTTTTTCGTCTGCTGCATGGTTTGCCATGGCGAGCTTTTCCGGCTCCGGCCCGATCCCCGGCATCTGACGGGGTATTATCTCATGATCGCGGCTGGCGGCGCTTTGGGCAGTTTGTTTGTGGCGTTGATCGCGCCCCTGATTTTCGTCGGTTACATCGAGATGCAGGTTGGCATGCTGGTGTGCGGGGTTTCGTTGCTCATCGTTTGCCTGCGGGACAGGCCGGAAACCGGGTCCGAAGTGCCCGGCTGCACGCAAAAGACCCCATCCAAACACCGCAAGGGCTCTGGCGCTGCCAGGGCTCAAACCCCTTCGCCGGCATCCCCCGGCCTGAACCCGTGGCGCTGGCTGAGCGGAACCTTGCCGTGGGTGGTGCTGGCGGGAACGGAAATGCTGCTTGCTACATTGACCAGAACTTACCCGCCCAAGCGAATGTGGTTTGTTCTCATGCAAATCGGCCTGCCGCTGATTCTTGTTGGGCTGAGTGTCTTCTGGGTGTTGTGGCACAAGCGCAAGAATGTTCATCCGTGGTTTTCGCTGGCCAGCGCCTGGATGGTGCTTGGAACACTTGTTCTGGGTATCACCTTCTGGCTGTTTCGAGAGCAATACCCGCAACTGCTCGAAGCACGGCGGAACTTTTACGGGGTTCTCCGGGTGCTCGATGTCGCACCGGGGGACCCCAAAGGCCACTGCCGCGTGCTTTACAATGGCCGGATTGAGCATGGCGGGCAGTTCATGAATTCCGAGCGAGCCTCCTGGCCGACCACGTATTACGCTGAAGAAAGCGGCGTGGGGCTGGCCTTGCGTTCGCTGCCGGAAAGTGACAGGCGGATCGGCGTAGTGGGGCTGGGCGTCGGAACGCTGGCCACTTATGCCCGGGCGGGCGACACGATCCGGTTTTATGATATTGATCCGGACGTCGAGCACATGGCGAGGACGCACTTCACCTATCTTGCCAACTGCAAGGGCAACGTGGAAGTCGTGATCGGGGACGCCCGGCTTTCGCTGGAACGGGAGCCGCCTCAGCAGTTTGACGCTCTCCTCCTTGACGCCTTCAGCGGCGATGCCGTCCCGGCCCACTTGCTGACACGGGAAGCCTTTGCGCTGTACCAACGCCACCTCAAACCCAACGGCGTGTTCGCGGTCCATATTTCGAATCGGCACCTGAATCTCGAACCGATCATGAGCAATCTCGCCCGCGATTTCAAGTACCGCTACATGCATATCAACAGTGACGCAACGCCAGGGAAACCCTGGACAAAAAGTTCCCGGTGGGTTCTGCTGACGCGCAACGATGCGTTTGTCGACTCCATCGTACGCAAGGGTAAAGCCGCCGATGCATCCCTGAGCCAGCTCCGCACGACGAACGTTCCGCTTTGGACGGACGACTTTACCAGCCTGTATCCGATTCTGAAATAGGCTGCTCCGCTCCACGTGGGTAGTGGATAAGCCCGCAACCCAAGGAGTCAGAATTCAGGAGTAAGAAGTCAGAAAAATGCGTTGAGAGAGGCGCTTTTTGTCGATCATCCCATTCTGTCTCCTGAATTCTTACTCCTGAATTGACGCTTCGCTCCCACGACTGCGTGTGGGCTCTGCCGGATACGGCGGTCTCGCAAACAACCTGTTTTTTATTGCTGTTGTTGGTTTGTAAGGCGACTAAGAGTGCTCCGGTTCATGCCTCATGAACGCTGAAGTTTGGGGGAGGGGAGGCGCGGGACTGACGGGGCGAACGGATTCAAGACCCGGACGGCACCGTAGGTCTGGCCGCTGGAGAGATCCTCCGACCAGACGGTCACGCAGCGGGCTCGTTCGGCGGCCGCGAGAATCAGGGCGTCCCAGTAGCTGATCTGCCATTTCTCCTGCAGGATTGCGGCGCGCAAGACCAGTGACGAGTCGGTCTCGACCACGACCAAGCGGCTCAGAAGATGCAGTTCCTGGCGAGCCGCATCCAGGGGCACGGCGTCGCGATTTTGCGGGTGACCGTCACGTAGAACTCGCTGAGAACCTGCGCGGAAATCACGCCTGCGCCGGTCCTCAACCCGGCGAGGATGAGCGCCTGGGCGGTTTCCCGCTTCTTGTTGTCAGACGCATCATGCGCGTACACCAGAACATTGGTGTCGAAGAACACGCGGTCAGCGGCGCTCATGGAGATCCTCCCGCGTCCAGGTGCGGCGCCCGAGCTTGACGGTGTTGCGCGCGAAAGCCCGGGCCAACTCTTCGGCGTGCGTGTCAGCCGCCTGCTCCTGCGAGGCGGATATCTGGCCGAGGAAGTCGCGCACCAGCGCGGTGACCGTCGTGTCGCGGTCGATGGCCGCCTTGCGGGCCTTGCGTAAAACAGTTTCGTCAATCGCCAGAGTGAGGTTTGTCATGTCGCTTCCCGCCCAAACACGACATAAGGGTATCACGTATTACGTGTGGTGGTCAACCCGAATGACCCGCCTTCCATCACTGGTCAAGGCGTGGCCCGTTCGCTACAGCAATTCTCAATATGGCCAGCGGACACTGGAGACAGCCGACTAAAGTCGGTACTACAAGCAAATAGCCCCACGTTTAGGAGTGTTTGTAGTCCCGCCTTCAGGCGGTTTTCGGCCATATTGAGAAGTGCTGCGTTCGCTTGCGACAGCCTGCATGGAGGCAACCATGGCGCGCCTGGACTCTTCGCGGTTGGCGGCGTCGTAGTAATCAGCCGGGTTGAAATCGTCTGTCAGAACGATGCCGTGGTGGCTGTCGGCCTCCACAACGCGCGCAAACGTTTCCTCCGCGGACGTGCGGCTGTCGGGGTGCACGTGGCCGAAATCCGGCGGGCGGTAAAGGGTCAACGCGGTCGGCGAGGCCACGACGAATACGTTTGCGACTTTGCCCGGATCCCTGCTCGACCGCATGCAAACACCGGGAAAACTGTGCGCCAGGGTCTTTTGCAGGGAAGCGACCAGAAAATCGCGCCCGGCCGCGAAATCACCCCAGCAGTTGATGACGAGCACGCCGTCGGGCCGGAGGATGCGGCGCATGGCCATGAAGGCCTCGCGCGTCATCAGGTGTGACGGCGCGCCATCGCCCAGAAACGCGTCGAGAACGATGGCGTCGTAGCGCTTCTTGCATTCCGCCACAAACTGCCGGCCGTCGCCCAGCGTGATGTTCATGCGCTCGGGTTGCAGGTCAAAACAGCGCCGGGCCAGCGGCACGACGGCCGGGTTGATTTCCACCACGTCCACCTGCGCGCCTTCCCGTGAGAACTGCATGGGGGTGATGCCGATCCCGAGACCGATGACGAGGACGTCGCTGATGTTCGTGGTGTAGGCGCAGGCCAGATCGTGCAGCAGGTAGATCCAGGAGCCCAAGCCCTGCCGCCTTTGGGTGTCGTAGGCGCCTTGGGTCAGGTTGTCGTTGAGAAAGTAACGGTAAGGCTTGTGCCGGCTCTCGAACACCTCCAATTGGCCGAAGTTTGAGTTGCAGCGGTAGATTTCGCGATAGCTGGCCGCCTGCAACAGCCCCTTGGCATGAACCTGAACGCCGCACCCCGCCGCGATTGCCAAGGCCAACAGCGTTCCCGCCTTCGGGCCGGTTTGCCTCCCCCAGATTGCGATGTAGCCGGCCGCCAGCAGCATCAGCGCCCCGGCGGTCAGCAGCATGGTCATCGAATTGGGCAGCAGGGGCACAAGCACGTAGCCGATCAGGAGCGTGCCGGCCACGCTGCCCAGCGTGCTGACGGCCGTGAGCCGCCCCATGCTGCCGCCGACGTTCTGGAGGACGGGCGTGAGCAGGCGCACCAGGAACGGCCCTGTCAGGGCGAGCAGGGCCAGAGGCACAAAGAACAGAAAGGACGACGCCAGCAGCGAACCGGCCGCGAGCTTGAATCTCAGACAGAAGCAGGCGGCCCGTTCCACCTGCGTCACCGCGACACAGAGATAGACGGCTGCCGCGAGGATCGCCAGATAGAGAGAGGCGGGGCGGGGCGAGCGGTCCGCCCACCTGCCGCCGGCATAGTAGCCCGCCGTCAGGGCCAGCAGCGTGACCGCGATTTGCGCCGTCCAGACGAAATGCGAGGTGCCCACGTAAGGCGCGAGCATCTTGGCCCCCAGGATCTCGATGATCATGATCGCCGCGCCGGCCACCGCCGCAGTCAAAAACAAATACCCGCGCTGCGCCGTGGAAAACGTTGCGTCGGCCTGACAATCAGATGGTTTTTTCATTGGGCGATCAAAACGGTTTATACCTGCCGGAGGCGCTGTTAAAAGTTCGTTTTTATTATGCAGGAAGGGGCGGAAACAGGCAACCCCTATTCCGGGCCGATGGGGTGCGGACGGCGCCGGCGGCGGTGCGCGTAAATCGCATGGCGTTTAGGTCAGGGCTGTGGTATCCTCATCGAACCGTTTTGGAAACAAGGGGAGAATGATGACTGAGAATCAAGGAAGCACAAAAAAAGGCCGCGGCTGCGGCTTCGGTTGCCTGTTGCTCGTGGGGCTTTTCCTCGGGGCCGGCCTGTTGGTGGCGGTCGGGCTGATCGGCATTCTGGGCGCGTCGACGCTGCCGCAGGAGAAGCGTCTTGCGGGACTCTTCCACCGGCACGCAGGCGAGGAGGCGGTGGGCGAGGACGAGGCGCCGTATATGGTGGAGACGTGGTCGTTGGGCCACGGCGACGTGAAGGTCGTGCGCATCCCGGTGGCGGGCCTGATCATGCTGGGCGAGAGCGCCTGGTACA
Organism: uncultured Lentisphaeraceae bacterium; assembly: GCA_964643945.1. Lineage (GTDB taxonomy): Bacteria > Verrucomicrobiota > Kiritimatiellia > RFP12 > UBA1067 > JAHFSX01. The sequence continues at coordinate 5,335 of CAZXVN010000578.1, forward strand.
TGGGGAACGCGAACACGGTGTTGCGTTCCATCCGCCGGGCCACGCATGATCAGGCCGTGCAGGGGCTGCTCCTCGAGATCAACAGCGGCGGCGGCGGCATCACGGACAGCGACATCATCTACAAGGCGCTAAAGGATTTCAAGGCGGCCCAGCCGGACCGCGTGGTGGTGTCGCTCATGGGGGACATCGCGGCTTCGGGCGCGTACTACATCGCGCTGGCGTCGGACCACATCATGGCGCACCCGACCACGCTGACCGGCTCGATCGGCGTGATCATGCAGTCGTACAACATTAAAGAGCTGGCGGCGAAGCTGGGGATCCAGGATGTGACCATCAAATCAGGCGCAAACAAGGATCTGCTCAACCCGTTCCAAGAGGTGAAGCCGGAACAGAAGGAGCTGCTCCAGAAGGTCATCAGCGCCATGCATGACCGGTTCGTGACGTTGGTTGCAGAGAACCGCAAGCTGCCGGTCGAGACGGTCGCGCCGCTGGCCGACGGACGGGTGTTTATCGCCGAGGAGGCGGTGAAAAGCCGATTGATCGACAGCATCGGCTATATCGAGGACGCGCAGGTCAAGATCGCCGAGCTGCTGGAGACCGACGCGGTGAAGGTGTACCGGTATGACGAACAGGTCTCGTGGATGGATGTGTTCGCTTCGCGGCCGGGGATCGGGACGCGTTTCAACCTGAAGCGCTTCCTGCAGGAGAGCGCGGACGACGTGAAGCTGATGTTCCGCTGGACGTGGTGAGGGGCGGCTAGAAGCTGGACAGTTGGCAACATCAAACGGATTACGATTAAGAATACGATTACGATTAGGAGATAACGCTTCCATTCATAATCGTAATCTTTATCCTAATCTTAATCGCTCCCGATTCCGATACCGACGCCGATTGGGTTGCGGGCGCCGCCCGCAACATTCTTGACAGCATCCGCGTAAATATGTGAATATGCGCACATGAGAACCACCATCGACATTCCGGACGCCCTTGGCAGACAGGTCAAGATTCGGGCCGCGCAGGAAGGCCGGTCCCTGAAGACCCTCATCACCCAGGCGCTCGAGCGCGAGCTGGTGGCTGCCGCTGCACCCGCCGTTCCGACAGCCACACCCACACTGCCGGTGATAAGAAGTCGAAGGCCCGGCTCTCTCAGAATCACGCCCGGCGAGATCAGCGAACTGCTTGTTCGCGAGGAGGCGGCGGCGTATGCGGCAGATGTGCGACATTAACGTGTTGTTGGCGCTGGTCACCGAACGGCACGCGCACCACGACCGCTGCAAAAGCTGGTGGAAGAGCAGAGATCACGCCGCGCCACTCTTGATTTGCCGCGAGGTTCAGATCGCCCTGTTGCGCCTTCTTTCGACCGAAGCGGTCATGTCTGAGGATGTCCTGACCCTGCCGCAAGCGTGGGCGCTGTATGCCTCCCTGTTGAAGTGCGGCGGTTTTAGCCGAGTGCTGGAGCCCCGCGGGCTGGACGTCGAATGGGAGCGCCTGTGCCGTCCCTGCAAGCGCTCGCCCAAGGTTGTGATGGACGCCTATCTCGCGGCCTTCGCCATCGCAGGCGGCTACACCTTGGTCACGCTCGACGAAGCGTTCGCGAACTTCCGCGGCTTGTCGCTTCTCATTCCAGCTAACGCGGGCTCTGCCCGCAACCCAGAATCCTCACCACGAAGTTCACGAAGGACACGAAGAGGAGATTGATTCAACAAACAAACTTCGTGCTCTCCGTGTTCTTCGGTGAAACAACTTGTTGTTCATTTTTGTTGTTGGGCCGTAAGGCGGATCGGATAACGTGAAACGTGAAACGGATAACTGGGATGGCGGCGGCCGCGTACACATGCTGGGCGTTTGCGGCGTGGGCATGGCCGGCGTGGCGTATCTGCTGGCGCGGCGCGGCTGGCACGTGAGCGGCTGTGACGCGCATACCCCTCCTGCGCTGGCCGAGTGGCTGCGTGCGGCCGGGGTGGCGGTGGTGGAGGGACATGACCCGGCGCATCTGGCGGCGCATCCGGCGCCGGACCGTGTGATCGTGACGCCGGCGGTGTCAGCGGCAGAGCCTGAATGGGCGGCGGCGCGTGCAAGGGGGCTTCCGGTTTTCCGGCGGGGCGAGGTCTTGGCGTCGCTGGTGTCGCAGGGTCGCGGCGTGGCGGTGTGCGGGGCTCACGGCAAGACCACGACGGCCTGCTTCACGGCGCGGCTCTTGCAGGAGCTGGGGGCGAATCCCGGCTGGTGCATCGGCGGCGCGACGCGTCGGCTCAGCGGTGTGGCGGGCGGTGGCGGGGGCCCGCTACTCGTGGCCGAGGCGGACGAGAGTGACGGCACGCTGGCGCTGTACCATCCGGCGGTGACGGTCCTCACCAATATTGACCTGGATCATCTGGAGCATTTCGACGGCGAGGCTGCGCTCTGCGACTGTTTCCGGCAGGCCGTGGCGCAGACGCGCGAGGGCGTGGCGGTGTGTTGCGAGAACGCGCGTGCGTGGCAGGTGGCGCAGAGCGCGTCCGTGCCGGTGTTGGGGTTCGGGTTTTCTGACGGGGCGGTGTTGCGTGCGACAGACGTGCAGGTTGACGCGGTGTCGGTCTCGTTTGAAACCGTCTATCTCGGCCGCGCGTATGGGCGGGTGACGCTCGGCGTGTCGGGTCGGCACAACGTGCTGAACGCGCTGGGGGCCGCCGCTGCCGCGCTGCTTGTGGGGTATGCGCCGGAGGCGGTGTTTTCCGCGCTGGCGGCGGCGTGCGACGAGCTGCCGGGCCGCCGGTTCGAAGCCGTGGCGGAGGTGCCGGGCATCCGCTTGATTGCCGATTACGCGCATCATCCGACCGAGCTGCAGGCGGCGGTCGAGATGGCGCGGGTGCAGCGCCCCGACCGGTTGATCGTGGTGTTCCAGCCGCATCGGTATACGCGGACGCTGGCATTGGGCGCGGCGTTCCCGGCGGCGTTTGCGGCGGCGGACGAGGTGATTCTGCTGCCGGTGTATGCGGCCTCCGAGACCCTGCTGGAAGGGGGCGACATCTGTGATCTTTACGCGCATTTCCGGAGGGTGCTTCCGGCGCTGAGCGTCAGGCTGGCACGTTCGCGCGACGAGGCGTGGCAGTATCTGCGCCAGGTGTTGCGGCCGGGGGATCTGCTGTTGATCGCGGGCGCGGGCGATGTGATTGAAGTGGCGCAGCTGATCCGGAAGGACGTGGCAGGCGGCTGGCCGGCGCGCAAAGACCCTGAGGGCTGTGAGGCCGCGTTACGGCAGGTGGCCGGCGCGTGCGTGGAGGCCTTCGGGCCGTTGGCGGGCTGGTCGTTTTTCGGCGCGGGCGGCTGGGCGCGGTGGCGCGTGGAGGTGGTGGACGAGGCGGCGCTGGCCGAGGTGCTGCGGGTGTGCGGCGCAGCGGGCGTGGCGTGGCGCATGACCGGCGCGGGTGCGAATACGTGGTTCAGCGATCTGGGCGAGCCGGGATGCGTGATCCGTTTTGCGGAGGGCGCGTGCAAGGGCTTCGAGGTGCGCGGCGAGGAGGTTGAGGCCGGTTGCGGCTGGAAGGGGCCGAT
>CAZXVN010000579.1:0-3374 GCA_964643945.1 uncultured Lentisphaeraceae bacterium
CCTGCGAGAGCCCGGGTCAGAACGGGAACTATTACCTGACAGGGACGAGCGGGCAGCCCACGGGGTGGAACGTGAACGAGGGCGTCCGCGTGTGGAAGTCCAAGGACCTGAAGAAGTGGGAAGCGCTGTGGCTGGTCTTGAGCATCGCGAAGGACGCCACGTGGCAGAAGGTCAAGACGGACAAGGACGGCAAGAAGACATCGGACTCGGCGGTCTGGGCGCCTGAGCTGCACTATTTCAAGGGCACCTACTGGATCGCCTACTGCATGAATTACGGCGGCACGGGCATCCTGAAAAGCACGAGCGGCAAACCCGAAGGCCCGTATGCGGACATCAAGAAGGACGGGCCTCTGACCGGGGAGATCGACGCGTCGCTCTTCGCGGATGACGACGGCTCGGTCTACTTCGTCTGGCAGGACGGCAAGGTCGCCCGGATGAAGGAGGACATGAGCGGCCTGGCGGAGCCGCCGCGCCATGTCGGCCGGGTCGGTTTCGAGGGGGCCTTCATCGCCAAGATCAACGGGCGGTATCACCTGATCAGCGCCGAGTTCACGCGCCGGGATGACAAGACGCAGACCTACGACTGCATGGCGGCCAGCTCGGAAAACATTTATGGGCCATACAGCGAGCGCTACCTTGTCCTGCAGAGCGGCGGGCACAACATGCTGTTCAAGGACAGGCAGGGCCAGTGGTGGTCGACGTTTTTCGGGAATGACGACAAGGCGCCTTTCAAGGAGCGGCCCGCGATCTTGAGGGTCGAGATCGGCAAGGACAACAGGATCACGCCGCTTGCGGGCGGATGAGCGCGGGTGAAGACAGAAAAAACGAGGAGTATCCAATGAAGCAGATGAGTATGGCATCTGTGGTTTTGTGTTCCATGATGGGCTTTTCGGCAGCCCGGGCGGAGGACTGGAAGCAGGCCGCCGGGCCGCTGATGACGCGCTGGGCGAAAGAGGTCTCGGTGACGAATGCGTTGCCGGAATATCCGCGCCCACAGATGGTGCGCAAGGAGTGGCTGAACCTGAATGGCTTATGGGATATCAAGCTCAAGGAAGGCCCCGAGACCAAGATTCTTGTGCCGTTTGCCATCGAATCGGCGCTGTCGGGAGTGATGAGGCATTCAGACCGCATGACCTACAGGCGCGGCTTTGAAATCCCGAAGACCTGGAAGGGCAGGCAGGTGCTGCTGCACTTCGGGGCGTCGGACTGGGAAACGAAAGTGGCGGTCAACGGCAAGCCGTTCGCCGTTCACAAGGGCGGCTATGACGGCTTCAGTTTCGATATCACGGCTGCGCTAAAGGCGGAGGGCGCGCAGGAAATCACCGTGGAGGTGTTCGACCCGACCAATGACGGCGGCTATCCGCGCGGCAAGCAGACGCTGAGTCCCGGCGGCATCATGTACACGCCGACGTCAGGCATCTGGCAGACGGTGTGGCTGGAGCCGGTGGCCGCGACGCACGTGGAATTCCTGAAGATCGTGCCGGATGTGGATCAGGGGCTGGTTCGTGTCAAGGTGACAAGTGCTGCCGGCACGGACGACGGCAATGTGCAGGTGGCGCTCGAGGTGTACGACGGGAAGGCCAAAATCGCCTCGGCGAAAGGTTTAGAGAACGAAGAAATCGCCGTCAAGATTCCCAGCCCGAAGTTGTGGTCTCCTGATTCGCCCTTCCTCTACGATTTGAAAGTGAGAATCAGTGGTCAGCGAGTCGCGCTCCAGGCGGATACGGTGACGAGCTATTTCGGCATGCGCAAGATTACGATCGGAAAGGACGAGAAGGGCGTGACCCGGCCGCTGCTGAACGGCAAGTTTATCTTCCAGGTCGGCCCGCTGGACCAGGGGTTCTGGCCGGACGGGATCTACACGGCCCCGACGGATGAGGCCTTGCGCTTTGACGTGGCGGAAATGAAAAGGCTGGGGTTCAACTGCGTCCGCAAGCACATCAAGGTTGAGCCGGAGCGCTGGTATTACTGGTGCGACAAGCTGGGCCTGATGGTTTGGCAGGACATGCCCAGCGTCAATTCCTACGGCGGCAACCAGCCGATTGACAAGCCGCAGTTCAAGACCGAACTGGAGCGCCTGATCACGGGCCGCTGGAATCATCCGGCGATTATCATGTGGGTCATTTTCAACGAGTCCCAGGGCCAGCACGACACGGAGGCGCTGGTCGCGGCGGTGAGAGCGCTTGATCCGTCGCGGCTGATCAACAACGCCAGCGGCGACAGCGACAAGGGGTGCGGCGATGTGATCGACATGCACACCTATCCCGGTCCGGGCTCGCCCAGGCCGGAAGGGAAGCGCGCGGCGGTGCTGGGTGAGTTCGGCGGGTTGGGGCTGGGTCTCAACGGCCACCGGTGGGCCGAGCAGAGCTGGGGCTACAAGGGGACTGCCAGCATCGACGCCTTGACCCGCGGCTATGAAAAGCTGCTTGCCAAGGCGTGGGAACTGAAGGACACGGCCGGTCTCTCGGCGGTAATCTATACGCAGCTTACCGACCTGGAGACTGAGTGCAACGGGCTGCTGACCTACGACCGCGCGGTGAACAAGGTGATCCCGGAGCGTGCCCGCGCTGTGAACGGCGGCAGGATTCCGGCGGCGCCTGTGGTCAATGAAGTCTCGCCCACGTCGCAGAAGACAGGCGTCAACTGGCGTTATACGGTGGAGCAGCCGGCGGCTGACTGGCAGAAGCCCGGGTTCAATGATGCGGCCTGGAAGGAAGGGCCGGGCGGCTTCGGAACCAAGGACACGCCGGGCGGCGTGATCCGGACCGAGTGGAATACGAAGGAGATCTGGCTGCGGCGCGAATTCGACTGGAAGGCCGGCAAGGATGCCAAGCCCGCGTTGTCATTTTGTCACGACGAGGATCTTGAGGTCTATATCAACGGCGTGCAGGTTTGCAAGGCGGGCGGCTTCATCAGCGAATACGAAGAGACGGCGTTGCCGCCCGAAGGCATTGCGGCGTTGAAGCCGGGCAAGAACGTGCTCGCCGTGCATTGCCGCCAGACGACGGGTGGGCAGTACGTGGACGTCGGGATCTTTACGGAAGCGGCAGGCGGTAAGTAGTTTGTGGGGTATGAACGAAAGGGTCGAAGAAAAATGAAACAGGTGATGTCTATTGTTTTGTTGTCAGGTGCCATTTGCGTGTCCGGTCATGCCCAGGAAGTGAAACCCGGCGAAAGCGGGGATGTCAACCGCTGGTCGAAGGAAAAGGCCAATGCGTGGTATGCCGAACAGCCCTGGCTGGTGGGATGTAATTTCATTCCCAGCACGGCGATCAACCAGTTGGAGATGTGGCAGGCGGACACCTTTGATGCGGCCACGATAGACAGGGAGCTCAAGTGGGCGGCCGGGCTTGGTTTCAACACGGTGCGGGTTT
>CAZXVN010000580.1:0-5383 GCA_964643945.1 uncultured Lentisphaeraceae bacterium
CTTGAGCGCATCGTCAACCCGGTAGTTGTTGACCTTGATCCAGGCCTCCATGATTCCGGTAATGGCGCCGGCGAATTCGCCCGCATCACTCAGAAACAACTGCAATGGCACTTCGTAGTTCGTCCCGGCATCCAGCTTGCCTCCACCCATGCGGAATTGCGGCGCGGTCCGGCGGTTGGCGAAGTGAAACCCGGTCTTTCCGCTCCATGTGTTAGGGTTGAGGTAGTCGGAGCTGCTGTCGATGGCGAACAACAACACCAGCGACTGATCCGGACGGTACACCAGCACGCCGGGCACACCGCAATAGCGCATGGGTGAAATGGCCGCCTCCTCACTGTTGCCGGCCCATGGATAGCTTTGCACCCGCCAGTCGTTGCTGAAACCATCATGATAGGCCAGGCACACTTCCCAACCATTGAGTTCCTTATCCACCGACCATTTCGCAGCAACGTTCACCGCGGGCAGGTCATCGCGCAACGCCATATCTAACGCCCAGGAAAACCTCACCCCATCGATCTCGTGCCGGCCTGACAACCTGGCTGTTAGCGTGCCGACCTTCTCTCCCTGCGATGCCGCCAGCCACCGGACTTCCCCGCTATTCTTGCGCAAGGCCAACAGGCCGTGGGTGGCCGCTTGTTCCACGGTCTTGCCATGGAGCGACAGCGTTCCCAACGCCCAGCCGCCAGGCGCCCGCTGCAATTCCCACCTCACGCCGCTGCGGTTCTCAAGAACCATCGTTGGGCCATCCGGCACGCTGTTGGTTTGGGCAAGAGCCGGCTGTATGAACACCATCGCGGCGAGACCGCACAGTCTAACGTGTTTGTGTTTCATACGTGTGGTTTAAGGAGTCACGGCATTCCTGCCGTGACCTTCGTGGAGAACCAACTTGTTACAACCGTCGTTGTCGCGCCGCAAGGCACGATCGCATCACCTTCCTTAACCGAATCACGCGAGATCCTTGGGACGCCAGCCGGCGCGGGCTTCCGGGTTGATCAGCTTCGCGGCCTCCGGGTTGCCGTCGATCCCCAGCTTCTCGGCGTTCCACTTGACCGTCTTGCCGGTGCGGATCGCGAGCGTGCCGAGCAGGATCGTTTCGGTGAGCAGGCCGGAGTAGCTGAAGTCGGAACAGGCCTTCTTGCCGTTCTTGATAGCGTCCACCCAGTCGCGGTGAATCCCGTGGGGCCGCGGGAGCGTCTTGGGAACCCGCTTGTCGCCGCTGGCCCGGTAGTCCTCCCACCTGGCCTTCGGATAGAGCATCGGGCTGTCTGGGCGCATGCCGTTGTAGCAGATGCCGCCCTTTTCGCCGACCATGATCATGCCGCCCTCGCCGCCGGGCACGCCGACGTCGTAGCCTGTGGGCGCCGGCGGCACGCTGGGGCCTTCGTACCACTTCATCCGCACCGCAGGCTTCTTGCCCCGCGCGGCGAAGTTGAAGGTGACGACCGACCCGTTCAGGGTGTGGATCGGGTTCGCCTCGCCCTTCAGCTCCACGTCCACGCTCTCGGGCGCCGCAAGGTCGAGCGCGAAGAAGGGCGTGTCGATGGTGTGGCAGCCGATGTCGCCGAGGCCGCCGCAGCCGAATTCCCACCACGGGCGCCACGTCGTGGGATGCAGCGCGGGGCTGAAGCCGACCTTCTTGTTGCACGGCCCCAGCCACAGGTCCCAGTCCATGCCCTGAGGCTGCTGCTCGGCCTTCGGGAACTCGGTCCTCACGTTCCCGTTGAAGCCCCAGCCCCCCTGCGGACGGTCGGTCCACATGATGACCTCCTTCACCTCGCCGATCAGCCCGGCCTGGTACCACTCCTTGACCAGGAACGCGCCTTCGTACGCGTGGCCCTGGTTGCCCATCTGGGTGACAAGCCCCTTCTTCGCGGCAAGCTGCCGCAGGGTGCGCGCCTCCCAGAGCGAGTGGACCAGCGGCTTCTCGACAAAGACGTGCTTGCCCAGGCTCATCGCCGTGTAGGCGACCGCGAAGTGGTTGTGGTCCGGCGTGCCGACGCCCACGGCGTCGATCTTGTCGCCCATCTCCGCGAGCATCTTGCGGAAGTCGAGATAGAGCTTCGCCTCGGGGAACTGCTTCTTGGCGCGCTCCCAGTACGCCGGGTCGCAGTCGCAGAGGGCGACGACGTTGTTGTCGCCGGCGCAGGCGCACAGGTCGCCCCAGCCCTGGTTGCCGAAGCCGACCCACGCGAGGTTCAGCTTCTCGTTGGCGCCGGCCACCGGCTTGGCGAGGATCAGCGGCGCGGCCAGGGACACGCCCAGCGCGGCAGAAGATTGCTTGAGGAAGGTGCGCCTTGAAGGGTTGCGCATGGTCGAACTGTTCATCATGGTTGTCCTTTTTGTCACTTGAACCCGTCGCGTGCGGAGTTCCAGACCTTGGAGCCGCCTCGACCAAATTCAATGAACACCATAATTATTGCATATTTGCCAAAACCTATCCTATCAATAAAATTGCCGACAAGCCCGCCGCGCAGGTTCTGACGCAGGGTCTGACAATCTGTGCGATGGACTGAAGGCCATCGTCTGTGTTATTTTACGCGCTGAAGTGCCGCACAAAAAAATGTATTCATCGTGTTTACCGTTGCCATCATAGTCGTTGCCTGGCTCGGCATCAATTTGCTTCACGCCGCGTGGGTGGAGACCCGCCGCTTTTTCTGGGAGAAACACATCAGGCGTCATGCCGACGGCCTTTTGCCTGACGCAGCCGCGTACACGATCGGCCGAGGTTCGGTCGCCCTCCTCTTCGTCCACGGCTTTGCCGACACGCCCTTTATCTGGCGGCGTATGGCCGACCGCCTCGCCACCACCGGGGCCTTTACCTGCCACGCGATGCGCTTGCCCGGCAGCGCCGTGCCGGCCCTTCAGGCGCAGCGCCAATCCCTCGCTCTTTGGCGGCAAGCTGTCGACGATGAACTGGCCCGGCTGCGAGCCGGGCACCCGATTGTTTGGATCATCGGCCACTCCATGGGTGCCGCGCTCGCGCTCGACGCCGCCTTGCGCACCCCTGACAGAGTCGATGGCGTGGCGGCGCTCGCGCCGATGATTGCGGTCTCGCGCAAGCGCTCGCCCCTGCTCCCGCCTGACGTCTGGTTCCGCCTCGCCCGCGTCGCGCTCTGCCTCTCCCCCACCTTCGAGTCGTGCTTCTCCGCCGACGGCGCGGCGGTCGACGATCCCTCCTTCACCTACACGCGCGACCGTTTTATCCCCTTCTGCGTTTACCGCGGCCTGTTCCAGCTCATCCGCTCGAACCGCGACCAGGCAGCCCGCCTCACCCAGCCGGTTTTCGCCGTCACCGCCGAACGCGATGCGGTCATCGACACGCCTTCAGCCCTGCGCTGGCTCGACGCCTGCCCCGGTCCCAAAGAGGTCCGCGTCCTCGCCGATATCGGCCATGTGATTCCGCTCGAAATGGGCTGGCAACCCCTCACCGACGACATCGCCGCGTTTATCCTCCGCCAATCCTTCGCCACCACAAACGATTTTCGGCACTTCGTGAGAATCTGTGGGTGTACTTAACCGAAAACCATGAAATCAATGTATGACAGGCACTACATATGGGCGGGATGACGGTTTCGTCGACCGTCCCAGAGGCGCACCATCCGTCTCTTACTACACGAAAACCCCGCCGATGCTGCGCAAACGTACCCCGATGCCCGGCCGTTATGATAATGCCGTTCCCATCGGGATGGCAAACAGACGGTCACCGAGTTTCATAGATTCCCTGCCATTGTAGACCAGTAAGGCGGCCTTGCAGTCAGGCGTGCGCTCCAAGAAAGCGCGAAGGCCGGCGAGGTCGTCGTCGTTCCAGCGGGTGGCCGCCTTGACTTCAATGGCAAAAACAGACCGGTTCGATTCAATCACAAAATCCACTTCATGGCGTCCCTGTTCATGCCAGAAGCTGATCTGCGCATCGGGCAGATGCGCGTCCAGCAGCGCAAAGACATTCTGTGCCACATAGGTTTCAAACAGGGCGCCTCGCAACAGGTCGTCACGTCCGCGTTCAAACGTGGTCACGCCGCTCATCCAGGCGGCTAGGCCACTGTCGGTGAAATAAAGTTTCGGCGATTTAATGAGGCGCGAACTTCTGTTCTTAAGAAAAGGCGGGAGTTTCCGAATCAGGAATGACGCCTCCAGCAGATCCAAGTACCGACCGGCAGTCACGGCGTTGAGTTTGGCATCCCGGGCCAGCGAACTGACAACCAGAACCTGCCCCGTCCGCAACGCCGCCAACTGCGCCAACGTGCGGAAGGCAATCAAGTCCGTAATCTGCGAAAGCTGACGCACATCCCGCTCCACATACGTTTGAACGTAACTGCGGAACCACTCCGCCGCACCCTCCTGCTTGCCTAGGCAGGCGGGAGGAAGACCGCCCCTGAACACTTCCTCCTCGGAAACAGGCAGCGCTTTTTCAGACATCACCGCGAGCTTTTCAAAAAACCTCACCAGAAACGGCGTCTTTGCCGTCGTGCCGTTCCGCTCGCGCCGGGTCATTGGATGAAGCGTAAAATAGATGGCTCGTCCAGCCAAGGTCTCGGAGACCTTTTCCAGCAAAGCAAGATTGGCAGACCCCGAGAGAATGTATTTTCCCGCCTCCCTGTGTTCGTCCACTTTTTGCTTGAGCGCAACCAAAAGCTCGGGGCACCGTTGAACCTCATCCAGAATGACCGCCTGTTCCAACAGCGCATCAGGATCGGACCGGGCTGCGGCCAGCGTCGCAAAATCATCCAACGTGCGGTAGACGTGGTTTTGCGCCAGCGCGGTCTCTCTTTGCAGCAAGGTGCTTTTTCCTGTCTGCCTCAGACCGGAAAGCACCAGAACCGGCAAATGCTTGCGTGCCTGCATCAGCCTGCGGGTGATTTCACGTGGCAAGTACTTTGTCATAATGCAACATACTATAGTGACATATTGACAACGCTGCAAGTCGGAATATCAACGCAACCTCGACCGTTTACGGCATGCGCTTTGCTTCCGTTCTCAGTGGTACAGTCTGACGCTTCTCTGCGCCCGGCGGGTTCACCTCCACGATGAAATGCCGCCCACTGGGCGACCTGAACCCGCATCTTTTCGCACGTAAACAAAGCCCAGGCTCTCTATGCCGACGCAAAGCCGGATTGAGCCAGGATCACGGCGCCTCGGGCTACGCATGCGTACCACTTTCCGCACTGAAAACTGCCGTCCCGTACCGGAAAAGGCCGAACGCGACGCTGGCGTCCGCGCGGCTGCGGTAGCGGCGGGAGACGACAAACACACTTATCGGCACCTTCTTACGCGAAATTGATCGCAATGCCGGCCTTTTCCGCAATACACCGAATACAACAGGAGCCCGATTCTGGTCGAGTGGCAAGCAGTCCTGACAGCGGGATCTCGATGAGCCGCTGAATTG